>CBFIIG010000070.1:0-9011 GCA_965662615.1 Flavobacterium sp. | reverse complement strand
TGAAAGAACAAGTAAAAGGAGCGCTTGATTACTTTAATGGTCAATTAAACTATTACCTAAACACAGAGTTTGATGGTAGAGCCATTGTTGGTGACAATCCAAACGATATTACAGATACAAAATACGGAAACAATAATGTAATTGGTCCAGATGCTGACGAAGCATTACACGGAACTCACGTTGCTGGTATTGTAGCCCAAACTCGTGGAAACGGTAAAGGAGGAGACGGTGTAGCTAAAAATGTAAAAATACTTACCGTAAGAGCTGTGCCAGACGGAGATGAATACGACAAAGACATTGCTTTAGGTATTCGTTATGCTGTTGACAACGGTGCTAAAGTAATAAATGGGTCTTTTGGTAAATACTATTCTCCGCATAAAGAATGGGTTCAAGACGCGTTAAAATATGCTGCAGAAAAAGACGTATTGGTTATTTTTGCTGCTGGTAACGATTCTAAAAATTTAGATGTAGAAAACAAATACCCAAGTGACTCTTATAACGGTGCCCCAGAGATTTCGAACAATGTATTAATTGTAGGTGCTTTAAATGCAGAATATGGAACTAAAATGGTAGCTCCTTTTTCTAACTACGGACAATATAATGTTGACGTTTTTGCACCTGGAATGAAAATTTACGCAACTATACCAAATCAAGAATATAAGTATTTACAAGGTACATCTATGGCTTCGCCAAACGTTGCTGGTGTAGCTGCAATGATTCGTTCTTATTACCCAAAATTAACTGCTGCGCAAGTTAAAAAAGTAATTATAGATAGCGGTATTACTTTAACAAATACCGTTTTATTAGGAGAAGATCAACATGAGGCAAACTTTAAAACGGCTTCAGTTTCTGGTAAAATTGTAAATGCATATAATGCAATGATTATGGCTTCGCAAATGTAAAAACAAGCTCAATTATACTATTTAAAACCGTTGCAAATGCAGCGGTTTTTTGTTTTTAACTACTTTGCTTTTTTTCTTTAAAGAGATTTAGCTACATTTGAATTCTAAGAAAAACCTATAATTATTATGAAAAAACAATTCTTATTTTTACTGTTTTCGGCTACTGTTTTTGCACAAAACAATCCAAACCCAGGGAATTGGCAACAACACATAGATTACAAAATGAACGTTAACATGAATGTTGAAGATTTTACCTATACCGGAACGCAAGAAATGGTATATACCAACAATTCTGCCGACACATTAAAAACAGTCTATTTTCATTTATACCCAAATGCATTTCAGCCGGGTAGCGCTATGGATTCTCGTTTAACCAGTATTGCCGACCCAGACAAACGCATGGTAAAAACATTTAAAACCGGCGATAAAGAGGTAAAAGAAAGCAGAATTGCTACTTTAAAACCAAACGAAATAGGTTACATAAACGTGGAGCAATTTTTGCAAAACGGAAAAGAAGCCGTAACCAAAGTAGAAGGAACGGTTTTAACCGTGTATTTAAACACGCCTATTTTGCCAAAAACAAAAACTAATTTTTCTTTAAATTATAACGCACAAGTACCCTTACAAATTCGTCGTTCTGGGAGAAATTCCGAAGAAGGTGTTGCACTTTCTATGACGCAATGGTATCCAAAAATGGCAGAATACGATTTTGAAGGCTGGCATGCAGATCCTTATATTGGAAGAGAATTTCATGGTGTATGGGGAAATTTTGATGTTAAAATTACTTTAGACAAAAACTATACAATTGGAGCAACCGGATATTTACAAAACGCAAATCAAATTGGACACGGCTACCAAGATAAAGGAGTAGAAGTAGAGCATAAAAGAAAAACGAAAAACTTAACATGGCATTTTGTTGCACCAAACGTACACGATTTTGCTTGGGGAGCAGACGATGAGTACATACACGATACACTAGAAACGGAACACGGAACTACTTTGCATTTTTTATATAAAAACAACCCAGAAATTAAAGAAAACTGGAAAAACCTTCAACCTAAAACAGCCGAAATATTAAGCTATTTTAATAAAAACATTGGTAAATACCCATACAAACAATACTCGGTTATACAAGGTGGAGATGGCGGAATGGAATATGCTATGTGTACTTTAATTACAGGTAACAGAAGTTTTGGAAGCCTTGTTGGTGTTACAGCTCACGAATTTGCACACTCTTGGTTTCAGCACCTTTTAGCTACAAACGAAAGTAAACACGAATGGATGGACGAAGGATTTACTTCTTATATATCAGATCTTTGTATGGAAGAAATAATGCCGTCTAAAGAAGAAAACGTAAATCCTTTTGAAAGTGCTTATGGCAACTACATTTATTTAGCAAAAACGGGCAAAGAGCAACCGCTATCTACACACGCAGATCGCTATGACTTAAACATGGGTTATGGAATTGGAGCGTACAGTAAAGGCGAAGTGTTTTTAGCTCAATTGGGGTATTTAATTGGTTTTGAGAATGTGTCTAAAACACTTAAAAAATACTATGCCGATTTTGTATTTACACACCCAACACCAAACGACATTAAACGCACAGCAGAACGAGTTTCTGGAGCGCATTTAGACTGGTATTTAACCGATTGGACACAAACTACAAACACTATAGATTATGGAGTAAAAACCGTAGAAGAAGTTGACGGATACACAAACATTACTTTAGAGCGAATTGGTAGAATGCCAATGCCTTTAGATATTCTTGTACAATTGGCAGACGGCACAAATACAACGTATTATGTTCCGTTAACGTTAATGCGTTACGAAAAAGAAAATCCGTATCCGCAATTGGCAAGAACGGTAGAAAAAGCATGGGATTGGGCGTATGACAACTATACTTTTACCATTCCTTTACCTAAAAAAGACATTAAAATAATAGTTATTGACCCATTAAACGGTATGGCAGATTTAGATAAAAACAATAATGTTTACGAAGTAAAATAAGTTAAATTATATTTTTAAAAAAGAGATGCTATTGCGTCTCTTTTTTGTTTTAATGCTACCGTTAAAAAATTAGTATATTTGTATAATGGCATTATCTTATCCAAAAACAGAAAAATTAAAAAGCAAACACTACATCGACCTTCTTTTTAGCGAGGGAAAGTGGGTGAGTAGCTATCCTTTGCGTTTAGTTTACGTTCCAATTACTACTGATAAAAGCGTTTTTGGTGTTTCAGTATCTAAACGAAATTTTAAACATGCCGTTGACCGAAACGAAATAAAAAGAACATTAAGAGAAGCATACAGAACCAACCAGCACTTATTAAAAACAATCGCAGGAGAAGACACTTATGCTTTTATGCTCTTGTTTACTAGTAAAGAAAAATTACCTTTTGCACAATTGGAGCAAAAAACACTTCGGGTGTTTGAAAAGTTTGGCGCCGTTTTAGCAGAAAACAATCTAAATAAAGAAAATATTCCAAATGAAAAACAATAAACTAAAACGCATATTTATTCCAGTTTTTGCTGCAGGGTTTTTATTTATTGCAGTAAGTTTTAAAAACGATTTTTTTGAAATTGCTAAACAAATAGAAGTGTTTACAGAAGTTTTTAAAACCGTAAACCAAAATTATGTTGACGAAACAGTGCCAGCAGAACTAATGGACACAGCATTAAAAAACATGCTAAAAGAGTTAGATCCGTACACTTACTTTTTTAACGAACAAGACGTTATAAAATTTAAAATAAACAAAAGAGGAGAATACACTGGTATAGGAGCAAAAATTGATCAACAAGACGGGTTTGTGATTATAAAAGAGGTCTATGAAAACTTTCCTGCAGACAAAGCTGGTATTAAAGCCGGCGATGTAATTACAAAAATTGGCGATGTAAGTTTAGAAAGCTACGAAGCAGATGCTTCGGCCTTATTAAAAGGTTCTAAAAACACCAAATTGGTTTTAGAATTTAAAAGACAAAACAAAAAACAAACAGCTACTTTAATTTTAGATGCCGTTGAAATAAATGCGGTTCCTTATTATGCTCTACTAGATGGTAATGTGGGTTATATTGTATTGTCTCAATTTTCGGAAAAAGCAGCTTCTGAAACAGAAAAAGCATTAACCGATTTAAAAAACCAAGGCGCTACAAGTATTGTTTTAGATTTGCAAAACAACCCTGGTGGTTTACTTTCTCAGGCTATTGAAATTTGTAATTTATTTGTAGAAAAAGATTTGGTTATTGTAACCACAAAATCTAAAAACGAAGAATATAATAAAATTTATAAAACAAAAAAAGAACCGGTTGACACCGAAATACCTCTAGCAATAATTGTTAACGGTCGTTCGGCTTCGGCATCTGAAATTGTTTCGGGCGCCATGCAAGATTTAGACCGTGGTGTAGTAGTTGGTGCCAGAAGTTTTGGAAAAGGATTGGTGCAGCGACCAATGGAATTACCATACGGAACACAAGTTAAAGTAACCATTTCTAGGTATTTTACACCCGCTGGAAGATGCATACAGTCTTTGGACTATACACATAAAGACGAAAGTGGAAAAGCTATACGTTTTGATCTTAAAAAATCAACCGCTTTTAAAACAAAAGGAGGCAGAACGGTTTACGATGGAGGAGGAGTGAACCCTGATATTGTTTTGGCAGATGCTCAACAAGATGAATTAATTAAAACATTAGACAAAAACAATATCATTTTCGACTTTGCCAACGACTGGTTCTATAAAAACCCAAATGCTTCGGCAAATAATATAAACATAGATTTTGAGTCGTTTAAAGCCTTTGTTTCGAAAAAAGACATACTGCTTCAAAAAGAAACAGAAAACGCTTTAAACGCCTTGAAATTAAGCTTGGAAAAGTCGGGGCTAACACAAACTGCAAACAGTCAAATTATAGCTTTAGAGAAAAGTATTGCAGCAGAACAATTAAGTCTTATGGACAAAAACAAAAATAGTATTCTACAAGAAATTAAAGAAGAAATTTTGCTTCGGTTAGTGTACCGAAAAGGAATGTACTTGTATGCAACCAAAGAGAATCCGTTTATAATTGAGGCTCAAAAAATAGTTTTAGATCAAAACCGTTATACAAAAATTTTAAAATAATGAAAAGTCGTTTCTTCAACTTGTTTTTGCTTTTGTGCTTTTCTTTAAGCGCACAAGAAACTATTGAAGAAATTCATTCTGTTTATTTCGATTTCGATAAATTTAACATGAAAGAAACGCAGTCTGAATCGATGCTGGGTTTTATTAAAAAAATTGACACTATAAAGGTAGAAACCATTGAAATTTTTGGGTATTGTGACGATAGAGGAAGCGACTCTTATAATTTTAAACTATCGAACAACCGTGCAAACACTGTGAAAAACATTCTGCTTTCTAACGGAATTAAAAATAAAATTATTATTTCTATAGAAGGCAGAGGACGCATTTTGCTAGACGAAGATTTAGACCTAAATGTTCCCGAAGAACGCTCGAAAAACAGAAGGGTAGATGTAGTTATTAACTTTAAAAAAGAAGTTATTGAAGAACTGCAAATACCTGGGATTTATACTAATGTTACCCGAAGCACAATTGTAGGAGATCGTATTTATTTAGAGCATGTTTTATTTGAAAGAGGCAGTAGTAAACTAACCTATAGAGCAAAAAAAGAATTGGATAAAATGGCGCGTCAATTGCAAAAATACCGCTCGGTAGAATTCGAAATTCAAGGACATGTTTGCTGTACACCTTATTACCACAAAGAAGCAATTGATAGAGATACCAAACGAAGGGAATTGTCTAAAAATAGAGCTCTAGCGGTTTTTAAATATTTAAATTACAGAAGAATTTCGTTAAGTCGCATGTCTTACAAAGGCTATGGAAACACACAGCCATTAGGTAAAGGCAGTAAATACGATAGGCGAGTGGAGCTTTTAATAAAAAAAATATAATTATAAGCCCGCTCTAAACAATTTTAACTCTTGCCAAGAAACAGCATCGCCTTCGGCTTCTTTAATTTCGCCAACAGGAGTATCTTTTGGGTATTTATCGAAAACTGTTTTTAATTCATTGTATTTTTCTTCAGAAATAACCGCCTCTAAACGTACCATGTCTGCTTCTATTAATTTTATAAAATGACCAATAATGGTGCCTTCTGTTAACTTACGTTTTTCGGCAATTTGTGTAATTGTTAAGCTTTCTTTCCAGTGGTCTAAAGTAACTTCTATAGTTGGCTTTTTCTTTACTTTTGGTTCTTTTTCTTTTTTCGTGTAATACGAAACGTCTTCTAAATCGTGAACTAAATTTAAGTGTTTGCGACCTTTAATTGCCTTTTCAAGCTTGTCTTTTTTATAAAAACGAACTTGGTTTGTAAGTAGGTTTTCTTTAGAAATAGATTGGTTTTTAAACGCCAAGTCTATCATTTGTTTTGCCTTTAAAAGTTGTAAAACACAATCGGTTTGAAGCTCTTCTAATTCGACTAACTCCTCGTAAAATAGTTTTACATTTTTAACCCGTTTTACTTCTTCAATTTTATCTAATAACGAATCGACCATCTTGTCTAAAGGCTTAAAAAAATAATCGAAAGCGGCAGTAGTTCTTTGATGAGCAAAAGCAATATCAAAAGTAGGGTTAGAAAATATAGAAAGGAGTTGAGACACGAATTTTTCGGCATTTAAAGCCAAGGTATCTATTGTTTTATATTGATCTTGCGCCCATTTTTGGTGTTTCGATTTTTGAGAACGTATTGACTCCGACTTATAACTAAACGTATGATTACGCCATTGTTGCGCTAAATTTTGCCATTTAAAAGCGTCCATTAAAAACGTACCCAAGTACCTTTTATACTCTACATCATAAGCCTGCTCTAAATAGGTTTCGTCTGCTTTATTTTGTGCATATTGCATAACCGAAGCATCGTTAGATAAGCCGTTCATTTGAATAGGAGAGAGCAAAACAAGCCCGTTTAAGCTACGCAAACGTGAAAGAGCTACATAAGCTTGCCCAGGCTGAAAAACCTGCGATACATCTAAAATAGCTTTGTCAAACGTTAAACCTTGACTCTTGTGAACCGTAATTGCCCAAGCCAATTTAATAGGGTAGTGCACAAACGTACCTAAAACTTCCTCTTCAATTTCTTTGGTAACCGGATTAACGGTGTATTTTATGTTTTGCCACTCGTATTTTTCAATCTCAATGGTTCGGTTGTCGTCTAAAAAACGGACTTCTATAAAATCTTTACTTAACGACTTTATAACACCCATTTTACCATTATAAAAATTCTTTTCTGCAGATACGTCATTTTTAATGAACATAACCTGAGCTCCTTTTTTTAACTCTAGGTTTTCTTCTAAAGGAAAAATTTTGTCGGGAAAATCGCCAGTAATTTGTGCTTTGTAAATAAGGGTTTTGCCTTTCAGTTCTAATAGCTGATCTTGATTTATAGTGTCGGCCTTTCTGTTATGTGTAGTAAGCGTAATATAGCCCGGGTTAGTTTCTGTACTAAAACTAGTGTTGACATATTTATTTAAAAAAACCAACTGATCTTGCGACAACGTATTGTTTCTTAAACTATTTAAAACAGCAATAAAATCAGCATCGTCTTGTCGGTAAATTTTATCTAGTTCTATATACAAAGGCGGATTATTTTCTAAAACTTTAGCATTAAAAAAGAACTTACCTGAGTAATATTTTTGTAAAGTAGCCCATTCTTCTTGTTTTACAATAGGTGGTAGTTGTAATAAATCACCAATAAATAAAAGCTGAACACCTCCAAAAGGTTGTTTATTTCTTCTTATTGACTGCAACATAAAATCAATTGCGTCTAACAAATCGGCACGAAGCATACTTACTTCATCAATAATAACCAATTCTAAATTACGAAGAATAGCTTTTTTTTGGCCGCTCATTCTAAAATGTCTGCCTAAGGATTGTTTGGTTTCAAATTTAGAGCCACCATCAAAAAAAGGATCAATATTATCTGGTATAAAACCACCAAAAGGCAACTGAAAAAGGGAGTGAATAGTAACACCGCCTGCGTTTAAAGCCGCTATGCCGGTAGGAGCAACTACTACCGTTTTTTTGTGCGTATATGCAATAATTTTTTTGAGTAAAGTTGTTTTTCCAGTACCTGCTTTACCCGTCAGAAAAACACTTTTATTGGTCTGATTGATAAATTGTAAAACGTAATCTGCGGTTTTTGTACTCATGATTTTGTAAAAAGTAAATATAATAAAAAAGCCCAGCAAATGCTGAGCTTTTCTGTAATATGAAAAAAAGACTACTTAACTGAATCTTTTTTTACTTCTTTTTCTTCAACAGCTTCTGTACCGTTTGCTTTAGCATAATTTGCATTAAGTTCTTTTACTAAATCTGCTGTGATATCGTATTGGTCTTTTGCATACATAATTGTAGCTGCATCACCTGTTCCGTATAAGTAGTCGTAACCGTTTTTCTTACCATATACTTTAACGTATTCTTTTACTTCACTAATAATAGAATCTCTTAAAGCGTTACCTTCTGCCTGTAATTGTTGTAACAAAGCATTTTGCTCATACGATAACTCTTGTTCTCTACGTTGTAATTCGGCTCCTTTTTGTTGTGCCCAAGCCATTCCTTTTGCTCTTGCATTAGCCTCGAAACCATTTGCCTCGTTTTGAAAAGCTTTAAATTTTGATTCTAAAGGACGAGACATTTCATCAGACTTTACTTTGAACTTCTCATCTTCGTCTGTGAACTTTTTATAACCCTCAATTAATTTAGTAGTATTAATATAAGCCGTTTTCAATGAGTTTTCTTTAGATGCTTCTTTATTACAAGAAACTAATAAAATGGAAAGGCTTAAAAAAGCTAAAAATTTTTTCATTATTGTGTTTTTAAATATTTTTTGTAAAAATAGTAAAATGAGTTGAGTTTACAACAAAAAAGAATTTTTGTGATGAAAAAGCAGTGAATAGATAAAATAAATTAAAACTAATTTTAAGATAAGTAATTACTATAAAAATCAACAACACAGGAAGGGCGTTAATACACGAAAATAAAAAAGACATAACAATCTGTAGCAAACAAGACAAAAGAGGCTAAAACGAGCTAAAAACAGCCTTTAGTCGTTTTTAAAGGTGTA
>CBFIIG010000069.1:0-9114 GCA_965662615.1 Flavobacterium sp. | reverse complement strand
AGAATTGGATATATTGGCGCTCCCGAAGTAATTGCAAAAGCCTGTACAAAAATACAAGGACAGGTAACCAGCGGTGCAAACAGCATTGCTCAACGTGCAACAATTACAGCTTTAGAAGCCGACCCAAAAGTACTAAACCACATGGTGCAAGCCTTTCATAGCAGAAGAGATTTGGTTGTAAAAGCCATTCAAGATATACCCGGTTTAAAAATAAATGTTCCTGAAGGAGCTTTTTATGTTTTCCCGGACGTATCGTCTTATTTTGGCAAAACTTTAAAAGGAACCAAAATAGAAAACGCAACCGACTTTGCCATGTATTTGTTAGGCGAAGCCAACGTAGCAACCGTAACCGGAGAAGCATTTGGAAACCCAAACTGCATTCGTTTTTCTTACGCTACCAGCGAAGAAATACTAACCGAAGCATTAAAACGCATAAAAGAAGCATTAGCATAAACCAATTCGCCTCAAGGAAACTTGGGGCTTTTTTATAAATATAATTTGGGCGTTCCCTTTCAGGTCAGGCTTTCCGTTACAATCTTTTGTTTTGAAAAAAACAAAAGGATTTTCACTTCAATCCTTAACACGATTACAATAGCAAAAATCAATGGCATTGGCAATGACAAAAATCAATTCAAAAATTCAAAAAACTGACAAGGAATAACGAATTTTGAACAATGAATTCAGAAATAAAAAATTATGAAGAAAAAAATACTACTATTAGGTTCTGGAGAACTAGGAAAAGAATTTGTAATTGCAGCACAACGCCTGGGACAAACCGTAATTGCAGTAGATAGCTACGCAAATGCACCAGCAATGCAAGTAGCTCACGGTTTTGAAGTTATAAATATGTTAGACGGTGCAGCACTAGATGAAATTGTAGCCAAACATCAACCCGATTTTATAGTTCCTGAAATTGAAGCCATAAGAACCGAACGTTTTTACGATTACGAAAAACAAGGCATAAAAGTTGTGCCATCTGCTAAGGCAGCCAACTTTACCATGAACCGTAAATCCATACGCGATTTAGCCGCTAAAGAACTGGGTTTAAAAACCGCAAATTACCGTTATGCAACAACAGCTTCAGAACTACAAAAAGCGGTAACAGAAGTCGGTATGCCATGTGTAGTAAAATCGCTCATGAGCTCATCTGGTAAAGGACAATCTACCATAAAAAGCCTAGACGACATTAACAAAGCTTGGGAATATGCTGTAGAAGGTTCTCGTGGCGATGTAGTAGAAGTAATAGTAGAAGCATTTGTAAACTTCGATTCGGAAATTACCTTACTTACCGTTACACAAAACAACCACTTACCTACTCTATTTTGCCCACCAATAGGACACCGCCAAGAACGCGGCGATTATCAAGAAAGTTGGCAACCAGCAAACATAATCAATAACCAACTAGAAGAAGCGCAACAAATGGCTAAAAAAGTAACCGAAGCATTAGGCGGAGCTGGACTATTTGGTGTTGAGTTTTTTTTAGCAAAAGAGGGCGTTTATTTTAGTGAACTTTCGCCTCGCCCACACGATACCGGAATGGTAACTTTGGCCAATACTCAAAATTTTAACGAGTTCGAACTGCATTTAAGAGCAATTTTAAGCCTCCCAATTGCCGAAATTACGTTAGACAGAAACGGAGCAAGTGCGGTAGTTTTAGCTTCAAAAAATTCAGACAACCCGACATTTACAGGGATTGAAAATGTAGCGAGCTTACCCAAAACCGATTTTAGACTTTTTGGAAAACCTACATCGCGCCCATACAGAAGAATGGCAGTAGTTTTGTCTTACGACACTTTGCAAACACCAATAGAAGTAACTGTAGAACGAGCTAAAGAAACTGCAAAATTAATAACGGTAAACTAACACTTACTCTACCCTATTAATTTGATGTGTTTTTGCATTAAAAACAAAGCATTCGCCTGCTTGTAAACCAATTAAATGTTTACCCAAAGGCGAAATAGGCGAAAGCGAAATAACCGTTTTACCGTTTGCATTTATTTGAGGAAAAGAAGCACTTACAAAAAAGCAAAATTCTGAAGTTTCCACATAACTGCCCAAAGCAATTTTAGTATGCACTTGGTTGGGGTTTATTTTTTTCAAAACAGCCATTAACTCCAACTGATCATTAATTTGTTTACTGAGTTTTTCTTGTTCCAAATGCATCATTGCCAAAGCCGTTTCGTGCTTATCACCTGCAGAACCTTTGGCATCGTTTTGAGCATCTTCGGTTAAATTAGAAACCGTTTGCTTTAGTGTTGCAATTTTTGCTTCAACCTCTTGTTTTAAACTATTTAAAATGGTGTTTTTTATAGACATAAAATTTAATTAGTATATTTAGGTCAAAAACAAAAATACGCTATTTAAACAACCCAATTGCTAAATGAATTTAATATTTAACAACATAAACGCAATCACTCCGTTAACCAAAGACGAAGAAAATACTATTGCCTCTTATTTAGTTGAAAAACAATACAAAGCCAAAACACTTCTTTTAAACGCTGGCGAAGTTTGCAAAAGCTCCTATTTTGTAAAAAGTGGTGTATTACGCAGTTTTACTATTAATGATAACATTGTAGAACACATTTTACATTTTGCTTGCAAAGGTTGGTGGATTGGTGATATGTATAGTTTAATTAGTCAAAAACCAGGTCATCTATTTATAGAAGTATTAGAAGATGCCGAAATAATTGAGCTATCTAAAGAAAATCAAGAAATACTATATAAAGAAGTACCAAAATTGGAACGCTTTTTTAGAATATTAACCGAAAACTCTTTGGTAAGTCACCAAGAGCGAATTATGAATAATTTAAGCCTTACCGCAGAAGAGCGATTTATAAACTTTAAAAATAAATACCCAGAACTGTTGCAAAAAGTACCACAAAAATACATTGCTTCTTATTTAGGTGTTACCCCAGAATTTTACAGTAAAATGAAAAAGAAACTTTTATATACCACACAATTATGAAAAAAATAGGATTAGGAATAGCAGTTATTGTTTTAGGCTGGTTTGTAGGCAGTATAGTAAATATGGGATTTATACAGCTAGGTCATCAACTTTTGCCCATACCAAATGTAGACATAAATAACATGGAAGAACTTGCTAAAGCTATGCCCAACTTAAAACCTAAATATTTTTTATTTCCGTTTATAGGGCATGCCTTAGGCACATTAGCAGGTGCTTTTGTAGCAGCATTATTAGCCATTTCTCATAAAATAAAGTTTGCTTTGGTTATTGGTGTTTTGTTTTTGTTAGGCGGGATAGCCATCAACTATATGCTTACAGGTCCGCTTTGGTTCACTATTACAGATATTTTACTTGCTTACATTCCAATGGCTTGGATAGGCGGATTAGTTGCAATTAGAATAAAAAGAACTTCTTAACCTAGATTAAGTTAAAACCATCTCATTTGCTTGTAAATTTGTAGTATAATTTTAAAACATCAATTATGAAAAAAGTAATACACTTAGCAAACACCAGAGGAGAAGCTAATCACGGATGGTTACACGCAAAGCACAGCTTTAGTTTTGCCAGTTGGTACAATCCAGAACGTGTTCAGTTTGGTGCTTTACGTGTTTTAAACGACGATAAAGTTGCTGCTGGAATGGGTTTTGGAACACACCCGCACGATAATATGGAAATTATAACCATTCCGCTAGAAGGCGATTTGGCTCACAAAGACAGCATGGGCAATCAAGCAACCATAAAAAGTGGTGATGTGCAAGTAATGAGTGCCGGAACGGGAATACAACACAGTGAGTTTAACCCCAATAAAGACATGCACACCAAATTGTTCCAGATATGGGTTTTTCCTCACACCAAAAACGTGACACCACGTTACCAACAAATAACACTAAACGAAGCTGATAGAATAGACAATTTACAGCAAATTTTGTCGCCAGACCAAAACGACGACGGCGTTTGGATTCACCAAGATGCTTGGTTTCATTTGGGTAAATTTACAGCCGAAAAAGATTTTACTTACAACCTTAAAAAAGAAGGCAACGGTGTTTATATAATGGTGGTAAAAGGAAATGCAATTATAGAAACAGAAGCACTAACCGACAGAGATGCCATTGGTGTTTGGGAAACAAACAGCGTAGCTATTAGCGCCGAAAAAGACACCGAAATTCTGATATTAGAAGTACCTATGAACTATTAATTTACAATAAATGAAAATACATTTAAATCGAATTAATTAACTTTATAAAGTTTGAATTTTAAAATCGGCTGGTCAATATTAATTTCAATAAAAAGAAAATCGTTTTTAAACTCATAAAAGATTTCAAAATTTTGAGTTTCATCTTTTTCTTTTAATAAGAGTTTATTATTATTTTTATCTAATTCATAATTTATCTTTAATTCATAGAGATCGGATTTCTGAATAAATTCATTTTGTTCATTAAAAATAAATATTGAGCTAATGTACACGTGTCTTATTAATTCTTTAACGTTTTCTTCGTTAGGATCAAAGGTACCTTTAAATTCATCATAAATTACTAAAGAGTCTTTTACTGAATCGTAATATAATTCTCCATTGTCTACTGCAACAACCTTCCAAGTTCCTATTATATTATCATCTTGACCATAACAATTAATAACAAAGAAAATTATAGAAAAAAGTATGTATTTAATTTTCATTTTTTTTATTTTTTTCTTAATTCTCAAATATATAATTTTTTTCTTCAAATAATGAAACCGAACTTAAGAAACCTAGCCCCGATAGCAGCGGCATCCTTTTATGTAGCGTAGCGCAATAAAAGATAGAGCGAATAGCGGGACGAAACGTTCTTAAAAACCACCGAATAAACTGCTTCTAAAAAAAGCGGCGTGACAAGTTGTCAGCTATTTAGTTTAGTATTATATTTGCAATTGCTAAAGCACACAAACGGATTTATGGAAAAGATTATTGATGAAAAAAAGCAGGGTACAAGCTTAAATTTAACTGAAAAAAGTACAAATTCTAAAAAGTTATTTATAGAAAGCTATGGCTGTGCTATGAATTTTTCGGATAGTGAAATTGTGGCTTCTATTTTAAATGAACAAGGTTATAATACTACTCAAACATTAGAAGAAGCCGATTTGGTTTTGGTAAACACTTGCTCTATTAGAGACAAAGCAGAGCAAACCATTAGAAAGCGCTTGGAAAAATACAATGCCGTAAAAAGAGATGTAAACCCTAACATGAAAGTGGGCGTTTTGGGCTGTATGGCAGAGCGTTTAAAAGATAAGTTTTTAGAGGAAGAAAAAATAGTAGATTTAGTTGTTGGACCCGATGCTTATAAAGATTTACCCAATTTACTTAAAGAGGTTGAAGACGGTAGAGATGCTATAAATGTAATTTTATCTAAAGAGGAAACCTATGGGGATATTTCGCCTTTGCGTTTAAACTCTAACGGAGTAAATGCTTTTGTATCTATTACTCGTGGTTGCGACAATATGTGTACGTTTTGCGTTGTGCCTTTTACACGTGGTAGGGAACGCAGCCGCCAGCCAGAAAGTATTATTGAAGAAATTCAGCAATTGTGGGACAAAGGATTTAAAGAGGTTTGCTTGCTTGGGCAAAATGTAGATAGTTACCTTTGGTACGGTGGCGGATTGAAAAAAGATTTTGATAAAGCTACGGATATGCAAAAAGCAACGGCTACCGATTTTGCTCAGCTTTTGGAGCGTTGCGCTATTGCTTTCCCAAATATGCGTTTTCGTTTTTCAACATCGAACCCGCAAGACATGCACGAAAACGTGTTACATGTTATTGCAAAATATCACAATGTGTGCAACTACATTCATTTGCCTGTACAAAGTGGAAGTACTCGTATTTTAAAAGAAATGAACCGCCAACACACTCGTGAAGAATACATTGATTTAATTCATAAAATTAAAGAAATTATACCGGGTTGTTCTATCTCTATGGATTTAATAACGGGCTTCCCAACCGAAACGGAAGAAGATCATAAAGATACTATGTCGTTAATGGAATTGGTACAATATGATTTTGGTTATATGTTCTCTTACAGCGAAAGACCAGGAACTTTAGCCGCTAGAAAACTAGAAGACGATGTACCTGAAGAAACTAAAAAAAGACGTTTACAAGAGATTGTAGATTTACAACAAATACATTCGTTAAACCGCACACAGCGTTTTTTAAACCAAACGGTAGAGGTTTTAATTGAGAAAGAGTCTAAAAAATCTTCGGCACATTGGAGCGGAAGAAACTCGGAAAATGTAGTTGTTGTTTTTCCCAAAGAAAACTATAAAGTGGGCGAATACGTTATGGTTAAAACCACAGATTGTACCACGGCAACTTTAAAAGGAGAAGCTGTTGGTTATAGCGAATTGATGAAGTAGTTGTTTTAAATAATAGAACATATGAAAAGTATAGACAAAAAAAGCTTAGAAAATGCTTACCGATTATTTGAAAGTGGAGCTATTTCTAGTATTGAGGTGGGTACACTTAAAGGCTTACAACACATTCATGTTTTTTTGTTTGATACTCTTTATGATTTTGCTGGAAAAATAAGAACTCAAAACATATCAAAGGGTGGTTTTAGATTTGCAACGGCTTTGTATTTAAATGAAATTTTAGTTAAAATTGAGCAAATGCCAGAAAATAGCTTTGATGAAATTATTTCTAAATATGTAGAAATGAATATTGCTCATCCGTTTTTAGAAGGAAACGGAAGAACAATGCGCATTTGGTTGGATTTGATTTTAAAAGCAAATTTAAAAAAAGTAGTAAACTGGCAATTTGTAGATAAATCGCTTTATTTACAAGCAATGGAAAGAAGTCCTATTAATGATTTAGAATTAAAAACCCTTCTACAAAAGTACCTAACCGAAGATGTAAATAATAGCGAAATTATATTTAAAGGCATAGAACAATCATATTATTACGAAGGGTATGAGAAAGATGATGAGTGAAAATAATTTTAAAAAAACTTTTCATAACCATCAGAATTAGCAAAACACAAGTGACAAAAAAATAATCTAAAATGGAAAACATTCAAACCATAAAACAGCGCTGTGAGATTATAGGAAACGACTCAAAATTAAACCGTGCCTTAGAAAAAGCCTCGCAGGTTGCTCCTACAGATATTTCGGTATTGGTAACAGGCGAAAGTGGTGTGGGAAAAGAGAGTGTTCCAAAAATAATTCATGCACTCTCTAGCAGAAAACACGGTAAATATATTGCTGTAAACTGTGGTGCAATTCCAGAAGGAACGATAGACAGTGAGCTTTTTGGTCACGAAAAAGGAGCATTTACCGGAGCTACAAATACCCGCGAAGGTTATTTTGAAGTTGCCGATGGTGGAACCATTTTTTTAGACGAAGTTGGTGAATTACCTCTTACTACTCAAGTTCGATTATTGCGTGTGTTAGAAAATGGAGAGTTTATAAAAGTAGGATCGTCTAAAGTACAAAAAACCAATGTGAGAATAGTAGCTGCAACAAACGTAAAAATGTTTGAAGCCATAGAAAAAGGTAAATTTAGAGAAGATTTATATTACCGTTTAAGTACTGTAGAAATCAATTTACCACCTTTACGAGAACGTCAAGAGGACATACATTTACTATTTAGAAAGTTTGCTGCGGATTTTGCACACAAATATAAAATGCCGCCTATTAAACTAAATTCAGATGCGATTCAGTATCTTATTAATTACAGTTGGAATGGAAACATTAGACAACTTCGAAATTCGGCTGAACAAATTTCGGTACTTGAAACTAACAGAGAAATAAGTCTAGCCACCTTACAAGGTTATTTGCCTTTTTCTGGAAATCAATTGCCTTCTGTTGTTAATAAAACAAAAAAAGAAAGCGACTTTAGTAACGAAAGAGAAATTTTATACAAAGTACTTTTTGATATGAAAAGTGACTTAAATGATTTAAAAAAGCTAACTTTGGAACTGTTGCAAAACGATTCAAATACAGTTGAGGAAAACAATAAAAACCTTATTAAGCGTATTTACGGCAAAACCGACGAAGAAGCATCGTTTGAAGAAGCATTAAAACCTGCCGTACTAAGTTCTAAACCAATAGAAACTTATCACGAAATCTCTTCTAACGAAGATGAAGACGAAGAAACATACGATATTACAGAAACCGTTTATGCCGATGAACCGTTAAGCTTAGAAGCAAAAGAAATAGAATTGATAAAAAAAGCGTTAGAAAAAAACAAAGGAAAACGCAAAATTGCAGCCGATGAATTGGGCATTTCCGAAAGAACATTGTATCGCAAAATAAAACAATACGATTTATGAAAACCATAATAAAGCTAAGCTTTCTAGCATTAATTGCTTTACTTACCTTTAGTTGTAGCATTTATAACTTTACAGGCACAGGTAAAATTGATGCCGAATCGTTTCAGGTGAATTTTTTTCAAAACAAAGCTGAACTTATAGAACCTAATATAGACCGACAATTCACTATAGATTTACAAGATTTTATTCAGAATAGAACCAATTTAAGCTTAACAAATAGTGGCGGTGATTTAATTTACGAAGGCGAAATTGTAGAGTATCGTGTTACACCAATGACAGCTACATCTGATCAAAGAGCAGCTCAAAACAGATTAACCATAGCAGTTAATGTGCGTTTCACCAATACTAAAAACGAGGAAGACGATTTTGAAAAGCGTTTTTCTTTTTATCATGATTATGATGGAAACGCGCAATTAGTAGGAGCAACATTAACAACAGCAATAGAGGACATATATCCTCGTATCATTCAGGAAGTCTTTAACGAATCACTTGCCAAGTGGTAATAAAATAAAAATATTGGAAGCAGAACTATTATACAACCATCTTAAATCGCCTATAAATTACAGCAGTAAAGAACTGATGCAATTAGAAGTTGTGGTACAAAACTATCCTTATTTTCAGGCCGCAAAGGCATTGCAGTTAAAAGGTCTGTACAACCAAAAGAGCTTTAGATATAATTTTGAACTAAAAAAAACCGCAGCTATAACGCAAGACCGCAGTGTGCTTTTTGAATACATTACGGGCGATGATTTTACTAAAAAAGAATTATTAGTAGCTGGTGATGGATTGGACGAAGAAACAAAAAAAACTTCAACAGAAAATGATATAATAATAGAATCTAAGCAAGAAGAACTT
>CBFIIG010000068.1:0-9414 GCA_965662615.1 Flavobacterium sp. | reverse complement strand
AAAATGGTTGGGTATTTCTCCTGACGAAACAGTTGGGAAAAACGAAAAGTTTGGTCCTTACCGTCAGAGTGAAAGAAAAGAAATGTACAACCAATATGCGTTACAGTTAATAGAAAGCGGTTGGGCATATTATGCTTTTGATACTGCTGAAGCTTTAGACAATCATAGAAAACAACACGAAGCAGAAGGGAAAACCTTTATTTATAACTGGCATAACCGCGAAAAACTAGATACTTCTTTGGTTTTAAAGTCGGATGAAGTGGCTAAAAGAATTGCAAACGGAGAAGAATATGTAATTCGTTTTAAAACACCTGTGAACGAAATTTTAGAAATAAACGACATGATTCGTGGTTTAGTAAAATTTGACACCAATCTTTTAGACGATAAAGTTTTATATAAAAGTGACGGTATGCCAACCTATCATTTAGCTAATATAGTAGATGATCATTTAATGGAAACCTCACATGTAATTAGAGGAGAAGAATGGTTGCCAAGTTTGCCTTTACATAGTTTATTATACAGAGCCTTTGGCTGGGAAGCTCCAGAATTTGCTCATTTACCTTTAATTTTAAAACCCGTAGGAAACGGAAAGTTAAGTAAAAGAGACGGAGACAAATTAGGTTTTCCTGTTTTTCCGTTAGAATGGAAAACAGGAGAAGTAACTTCTATGGGTTATAGAGAGCAAGGTTATTTTCCGGAAGCAGTTGTAAACTTCTTAGCGCTTTTGGGCTGGAATGATGGTACAGAACAAGAATTGTTTTCTTTAGCAGAATTGGTTGCAAAATTCGATATTAGCAGAATTCATAAAGCAGGTGCGAAATTTGACCCAGAAAAAAACAAGTGGTTTAACCACCAATATCTTGTACAAAAAGAAGATGCTGAATTGGCTGAACTATTTAAAATGGAACTTAACAAGAAAGGAATTACTACAAATTTAGAAATTACTAAAGTAGTAAGCTTGGTTAAAGAACGTGCGCATTTTGTGACAGAGCTTTGGGATCTTTCTAATTACTTATTTGAAGCACCAACCGAGTACGATGCAAAAGCAAGTAAAAACTGGAAAGAAGAAACACCAGATTTAATGCAAAAAGTTATTACTGAGTTAAACGCTATGGCGGACTTTACTTCTACCAACATCGAAACGCTATTAAAAGAATGGATGACCACAAATGAAATAGGAATGGGAAAAGTAATGCAACCGCTTCGTTTGAGTTTAGTAGGTGCATTAAAAGGGCCTCATTTATTTGATATTGTTGAAATGTTAGGAAAAGAAGAGTGTATAAATAGAATAGAAAAGGCGATAGAAATAATGTAAACTAGAAATTTACATTTAAAAAGAAATTTTGTAAATTTGAGAATGGAAGATAAAAACCTTTACATAATTTCAGGTTGTAATGGAGCGGGTAAAACAACTGCTTCTTATACAATATTACCTGAAATAATTGAATGTAAAGAGTTTGTAAATGCAGATGAAATAGCAAAAGGCCTTTCTCCTTTTCAACCAGAAAAAGTTTCCTTTGAAGCAGGAAGAATAATGTTAAACAGAATAAACAATTTATTAAAAGAAAATGAAAGTTTTGCTTTTGAAACTACTTTAGCAACAAAAAGTTATAAAAACAAGGTTATAAAGGCAAAGGAAAAGGGATATAATGTAACCCTGTTATTTTTTTGGCTAAACAATATTGAGCTTGCAATTGAAAGAGTGAAAACCAGAGTAAAAGAAGGTGGACATAACATACCTGAAAATGTTATTAAAACAAGATATACAAAAGGAATAAATAATTTGTTTAATATCTATTTACCTATAGTAGATAATGTAATGGTTTTTGATAATTCTTATGGAAAACATGAATTAATCGCCTATAAAATAAATGAAAAATTAGAAATTAACAATGAGCAAAAGTTTAATCTCTTAAAAAAACATCATGACAAAAAAAGATAAACAGATAGAGTTAAAGGATAAAATTGTAATTGGATTAGAACGGGTTTATGAAAAACTAATTCTTTTTAAAAAAGAAAAAAAAAGTGAGTTAGTGATTATGAAAGGTAATAAAATTATAAAAATAAAACCAGAATAATAGCTTTTGTAACTTTTTCAGTACTTCTTGCGTATAAAAAGTATTAACTAACTAAAACTTATTTTATGGGCTACGCTTTAATTCCTATTTTATTCATTGGCTTTTTATTACTATTAGCCGCATTATTTATTGTAAAACAACAAACTGCTGTTATAATAGAACGCTTTGGTAAATTTCACAGCATTAGACAGTCTGGATTACATTTTAAAATTCCTGTTGTAGATAAAATTTCTGGTCGTTTGAGTTTAAAAATTCAGCAACTAGATGTACTTATCGAAACCAAAACATTAGACGATGTTTTTGTAAAAATAAAAGTATCGGTGCAGTACCGTGTTTTGAGTCAAAAAGTATATGATGCTTTTTATAAATTAGATTACCCACACGAGCAAATTACAAGTTATGTATTTGATGTGGTTCGTGCCGAAGTACCAAAAATGAAATTAGATGACGTTTTTGTTAAAAAAGACGATATTGCATTGGCTGTAAAAGCAGAACTTAATGATGCTATGTTAGACTATGGTTTTGACATTATTAAAACATTAGTAACCGATATTGACCCAGATGCGCAAGTAAAAGCAGCAATGAACCGTATTAATGCAGCAGATAGAGAAAAAACAGCAGCACAATACGAAGGAGATGCAGCACGTATTTTAATTGTAGAAAAAGCAAAAGCAGAAGCAGAAAGCAAAAGACTACAAGGACAAGGTATTGCAGACCAACGTAGAGAAATTGCTCGTGGTTTAGAAGAATCTGTAGATGTTTTAAACCGAGTAGGGATAAATTCTCAAGAAGCATCGGCGCTAATTGTTGTAACACAACATTATGATACTTTACAAGCAATTGGAAGCGAAACCAATAGTAATTTAATTTTATTACCAAACTCTCCACAAGCGGGTAGTAATATGTTAAATGATATGGTGGCAAGTTTTACGGCAAGTAATCAAATTGGTGAATCAATGAAAAAAACACCTAAAAAATTAAAAGAATAGTTTTTTGAATGTTTGAATTATAAAAAAAAGAGCTTGAAAGCTCTTTTTTTGTTTTTATAAACTTTAAAAAGATTTAAAAAATAAAAAAAGTCTAGGTATATTCTATATTAAAAGAAAAAAGAAAACCCTTTAAAACGTAAATTTTAAAGGGTTTTTATATTTATAAAAGTAATAGTTTTAATAAATTTTATAGAAAAAAATTATACTATTCTTTTTCTTCAACTTTTGCCCAAGTATCTCTTAAACCAACCGTTTTATTAAAAACTAATTTTTCTGATGTTGAATCTCTATCCACACAAAAATAACCCAAACGCTGAAATTGATAATGCTCAAGTTCTTTTGCGTTTTCTAAAGAAGGTTCAACATAACCTGTAATTACTTTAAGTGATTCTGGATTTATGTATTCTTTAAAGTCAACTTCTTTATCACCATCTGGATTTTCGTGAGAAAACAAACGATCATAAACTCTAACTTCTGCTTTTTTTGCATGTGGAACAGAAACCCAATGAATGGTTCCTTTTACTTTTCGCATACTAGCCTCAGTGCCCGAACCCGATTTAGAATCTTCGTCGTATGTAGCATGAATTTCTGTAATATTACCATCGGCATCTTTTACACAACTTTCTGCTTTTATAATGTAAGCACTTTTTAAACGTACTTCTCTACCAATACTTAAACGGAAGAATTTTTTATTTGCCGATTCTTTAAAGTCTTCTCTTTCTATATACAATTCTCTAGAAAAAGGAACTTCTCTATACGTCATTACTTCCTCTTCAGGGTTATTTTCGGACTGTAAAAGTTCTGTTTTATCTTTTGGATAATTTGTAATTATAAGTTTTACAGGATCTAAAACACCCATAACACGTGGTGCAATTTTGTTTAAATCTTCTCTAACGTAAAACTCTAACAAGCTCACATCTATTAAATTAGTACGTTTTGCAATACCAATAGCACGAGCAAAATTTCTAATAGCTGCAGCGGTATATCCTCTGCGTCGCATACCCGAAATGGTTGACATACGCGGGTCGTCCCAACCTGTTACATGACCATCTTGAACTAATTGAGCTAATTTACGCTTACTAACAACCGTATGAGAAAGGTTTCTACGTGCAAATTCTCTTTGTTTAGGTCTAACCTTAGTATCGTCATAAATTTGGTTTAAAAACCAATCATATAACTCTCTGTGTGGTAAAAACTCTAATGTACAAAGTGAGTGTGAAATTTGTTCTAAATAATCGCTTTCGCCATGAGCCCAGTCATACATTGGATAAATACACCAATTATTAGCGGTTCTGTGGTGTGCTTTTTTAAGTATTCTATATATAATAGGATCACGCATTAACATATTAGAAGAAGCCATGTCTATTTTAGCGCGTAAAACATGAGTACCTTCATCAAAAGCACCATTTTTCATTTGCTCAAAAAGAGCTAAATTATCTTCTATACTTCTATCTCTATTTGGACTATTAGTACCTGCTTGAGTTGGCGTACCTTTTTGTTTTGCCATTTCTTCCGAAGAAATATCATCTACATACGCACTGCCTTTTTGTATTAAAAGAACAGCCCAATCGTACAACTGCTGAAAATAATCGGATGCATAACATTCTTTATCCCATTGAAAACCCAACCAAGAAACATCTTTCTTAATAGCATCTACATATTCTTGTTCTTCTTTTGCAGGGTTTGTATCGTCAAAACGAAGGTTAACAGGTGCGTTAAAATCTATACCTAAACCAAAATTTAAACAAATAGAACTGGCGTGCCCAATGTGTAAATAACCGTTTGGTTCTGGTGGAAAACGAAAACGCAAATTACTAGGTTGTAAACCGTTTTTAAGGTCTTCTGTGATAATTTGCTCTATAAAGTTTAATGATTTTTCTTCTACTGACATAATAATTTTATACTTTGAGCAAAGATAGAAAATGTTTATTAGTTTGAGTTGAAATCTTTTTTTAAAAACAACTAACTTTGTTACTTGCTTTAAAACAAAGAAAATGGGAAAAATAGAGGTTAAAAACATACGCGTACATACCAACCACGGTTGCTTGCCAGAAGAAACAAAAATAGGAAGTGATTACCGTGTAGATATAAAAGTAAATTGTGACTTAACAAAATCGAGTAAAACAGATAATTTAGGAGACACAGTGGATTATGTGCATTTAAATGCAATTGTTAAGGAAGAAATGGCAATACGTGCAGCTTTATTAGAAGAAGTAGCCCAAAGAATTAACACAAGAGTACTTACTGAGTTGCCTTTGGTAGATAAAGTTAAGGTAAAAGTAGCAAAATTAAATCCGCCTATTGGTGGTGATGTTGAGGAAGTTAGCATAACACTAATTGAAAAAAGATAAATGAGGTTTAAACTTTTGTAACTGGTGCTTTTTACTTTTACAAAATTTACTATATTTGCATTCACAATGGCATTGTGGCCGAGTGGCTAGGCAGAGCTCTGCAAAAGCTTGTACACCAGTTCGAATCTGGTCGATGCCTCCAAAACCTTCTAAGAAATTAGAGGGTTTTTTTGTGGTTAATTTTTAGGTAAAATAAATTATTCTTTAAATAGATAATTTATATATGAATTAGAAATTTTGTATTTGTAATGTTTGTGTGTATGATTTCGTTGCTTTCTCTCAAGTACTAAAGTTAATAAATATTCACAGACTTGAAAATCTTCGCAGATTTTCATGAAATGTCCAAACCTAAACAATTAATTAAAAAAGGTGTTGAACACAGTATTTTACTCCATCCATGTTCCAATTTTCGATTTATTCCTTTTTACATTTTCTTTAATAAATAAGTATTCCGTTCCAAACGTTAAATAATTTATTCTTAGATATACTTTATCGCCTTTTCTGTTGAAAATTGGGTTTTTAAACATAATAAAAAAATCATTATTTATTTTTAATTTATTTTCTACGTTCAGTTCGGAAGCTTTTTGTCTAATTTCTTCTAGAGTTAAATTTTCCGAAGAATATGTACAAAGGTCAAAAATTTTAAAACCATCTGATTTAAGTTTTTCAAAATCAATCTTGTTTTTTGATTTTAATTGTTTATGAACATATAAAGTATCTATTTCTTCAAGTATTTCTGAAATAAAAGTTACCTGGGTGATTTCTTTGTCTTTATCATCAAATCCAATAATTGAACGATTAGGTGTCCAGTCGAAATTCGAAACTAATGTATTTTTTGAAGTAATGATTTTTAATTCAGTAGTATCAGATAAAATTTCGCAAATAAATTCAGTTGATTCATTATCCTCAATTTTAGTTTTGTAACTAAATAATAAAAAAATAAATAATGTTTGAATTACAATTTTCATAATATTGTGAACAACTAATAATTATCATTATATTCCTAAACCTACTGCGTATTCATTATATCAAACCGTTGTTGTAGTTTTTCTTTTTCGTCTGGAAAAAAACCTTGAATAATTAAAAACAAACCAAAAACTATTAAAACCACACTAATTGCTCTTTTAATTTTATAAATAAATAAAGGAGTTAAACGGCTTTTAAGTTGTTTTGCAATGCTTATTTTTATAACATCTATTAATAAATACACTATAATAATAGTGCTAAAAAAAATAGAAATTCGGGTTGTATCTAAGTTTAATTTTGGAGAAAAAACTAAAATAACACCCATCCAAAAACCCAATACACCTATGTTTATAAAGTTTAATAAAAAGCCTTTTAAAAATAAAGACAAGTAGTTGTTTTTAACTTCGGCGTCTTCATCTAACTCTAAATCTTTATTTTTATCAAAGGTTTTTTTGTCTTTTA
Source organism: Flavobacterium sp. (assembly GCA_965662615.1). Taxonomy (GTDB): domain Bacteria; phylum Bacteroidota; class Bacteroidia; order Flavobacteriales; family Flavobacteriaceae; genus Flavobacterium. The sequence continues at coordinate 2,568 of CBFIIG010000068.1, read as the reverse complement.
TAAAGCTAATTATACCATAAGCCAACATAACTACACCTCCAAAAATAAACAAACCAGGATCGTCTTTTAGTTTTTGTAAAATTTGATTGGTACTAAAATAAGCCACAAGTATAAAAAAAACATCTCCTAAAACCACACCAAAATCAAATACCATTGCGGCTCTAAAACCTTTGGTTATACTGGTTTCTAATAACACAAAAAATACTGGACCTATAGTAAAAGCTAAAAGTATCCCTAGTGGTAATGCCGTTAAAATATCGTGTAAATACAAAAAAATAAACCTTAAATTAAAAAGCTAATTTAAGGTTTTATACTTTAGTTTAAATGTATTTTTTTATAAAAGTTGTTTTATAGTTCCTCCAGCAACTGTTTTCTGATTTAATGTAGCAGGTTTTCCTTTGTAATAAACACTTCCTCCAGCTCTTACTTTAGCACTTAAAACATCTTTTGCAAATACATATGCTTCGCCACCAGCTGTAACAGTAACTTCTGTTTGTTTGGTAGTTAGGTTTTTGGCATTAAAAACAGCACCTGCAGTTAGTGTAATAGTAGAATAATTAGCTGTTCCGTTAATATCCATTTCGCCACCAGCAAAACCTTTAGAAATTAATCTATCTGTTTCTATTTCAATATCAATTTGTGCACCTTCTTTAACAATTAACTCTAAACTACTTGTTTTAATACTATTTTGAGCAGAAATACGAGCGCCTTCGTTTGCTTCTAAAGCATCTACATTTTTATAATAAACCAATACGTAAACCAAATCGCCTTGAAAACTTTCTTCTAAAGACATTCTTATTTTTAACTCACCATTTTTATTGATAATTTGAACATCTTGAGTGGCTGCTCCTGTTATAATTGCTTTGTTTTGATTGCTTTCTACTAAAGTAACATCTATCCTATCAAAAGCAGTTACTTTATTAAAAGTTCCTAAATCTAAACTGTTTTGAGCTACTAAAGTAGCTGCACTTAAAAGAAATAATACAATATACTTTTTCATAATTTTATATTTTAAGATAATAGAATATCAAAAAAGATACCAAAAACTAATTTTCTTTTTTTCTAAGGTAGGTAAAGTCGAGTTGTTTTTTAACTAAATCGGCATTTTTAACCTTTACATATACTTCGTCACCTAGTTGAATTATATTTTTAGAAACTTCGCCAACTAAGGCATATTGTTTATCATCAAAAGTATAATAATCGTCTCTTATTTCTCTAATTCTACACATTCCTTCGCATTTATTAGCAACTATTTCTACATAAATTCCCCATTCGGTTACTCCAGAAACAACACCTAAAAACTCTTCGTCTTGGTGATTTTGCATGTATTTAACCTGCATGTATTTTATAGAATCACGTTCGGCATGTGTTGCTAAAGCTTCCATATTACTGGTATGTACACATTTTTCTTCGTACGTATCTTCGCTTACACTTTTACCACCATCTAAATAATATTGCAATAAACGGTGCACTATAACGTCAGGATAACGACGAATAGGCGATGTAAAATGACTGTAATAATCAAAAGCTAAACCGTAATGACCTATATTATCTGTAGAATAAACCGCTTTACTCATGGTACGAATAGTTAACGTATCTACCATGTTTTGTTCTTTTTTACCGTTTACTTCTACCAATAAATTATTAAGTGATTGTGAGATGCCTTTTTTAGATTTAAAATCGAGTTTATAACCAAATTTACTTACTACTTGTTGAAGAGAGAAAAGCTTATCTTCATTAGGCTCATCGTGAATACGGTATATAAAAGTTTTCTTTTGTTTACCTATAAATTCTGCTACTTTTCTATTGGCAAGTAACATAAATTCTTCAATCATGTGGTTGGCGTCTTTACTTTGTTTAAAGAAAACGCCAACAGGTTCTGCATGCTCATCTAAGTTAAATTTAACTTCTACTTTATCAAAAGAAATAGCTCCGTTTTGCATTCTTTTTTTACGAAGAATTTTAGCTAATTCGTCTAATTTTAAAGTAGCTTCCACAATAGCATCTTGTGCTTGGTAGCTTTCTCCTGTTAATGAAACTTCGGCAGGTATAGTTGCAGTTTTACTTTCTATTATGGCTTGTGCTTCTTCGTACGCAAAACGTTGATCAGAATATATTACTGTTCTACCAAACCATTGATCTAAAATTTCTGCTTTTTCATTTATTTCAAAAACTGCAGAAAAGGTATATTTTTCTTCATTTGGACGTAATGAACAAGCAAAGTTACTTAATACTTCTGGTAACATTGGAACCACTCTATCTACTAAATAAACAGAAGTTGCACGTTGATAAGCTTCATCATCTAAAATAGTTCCTTCTTGTAAATAATGCGAAACATCGGCAATATGAATACCTATTTCGTAATTACCATTTTCTAATTTTTTAAATGAAAGTGCATCGTCAAAATCTTTTGCATCTTTTGGGTCAATTGTATACGTTAGCGTATCACGCATATCTCTACGTTTGGCAATTTCATCTGCTGTAATAGAAGTATCAATTTTTTGAGCATAAGCTTCTACTTCAATAGGAAAATCAGACGGTAAGCCATATTCTGCTAAAATAGCATGA
>CBFIIG010000067.1:0-9700 GCA_965662615.1 Flavobacterium sp. | reverse complement strand
CGGCAAGGGTAATGTGTTTTTGAGTTCTTACAGATTGCTCACGTTGTAATTGTGTACGTTTTGCAGCAATTTGCTTGGCTTCTCTTTCGTCATCGTAAACTCCAAATTTATCACCTGCTGTTGGCGCACCATCTAGTCCTAAAACTGAAACTGGCGTTGATGGCATTGCTTCTGTAACATTATTACCACGCTCATCGAACATTGCTCTAATTTTACCATGGTTTTTACCAGCTAATACATAATCACCAATTTTTAAAGTTCCGGCTTGTACTAATATAGTAGATACATAACCACGACCTTTGTCTAATTGTGCTTCAACTACTGTTCCTACCGCTGCTTTTTTAGGATTAGCTGTTAGTTCTAAAACTTCAGCTTCTAAAAGTACTTTTTCTAAAAGTTCTTTAACCCCCATTCCTGTTTTTGCAGAAATATCGTGCGATTGGTACTTACCTCCCCAGTCTTCAACTAATAGGTTCATACCTGCTAGTTTTTCTTTAATTTTTTCTGGGTTTGCAGTATCTTTATCTACTTTGTTTATTGCGAATACCATAGGTACTCCTGCTGCTTGAGCGTGACTAATTGCTTCTTTTGTTTGAGGCATTATGTCGTCGTCTGCTGCAATTACAATAATAGCAATATCTGTTACTTGTGCTCCACGTGCACGCATGGCTGTAAACGCCTCGTGACCTGGTGTATCTAAAAACGCAATGCGTTCTCCTCCTTCTAAAGTTACACTATATGCACCAATGTGCTGCGTAATTCCTCCAGATTCTCCTGCAATTACATTAGCAGAACGAACATAATCTAAGAAAGATGTTTTACCGTGGTCAACGTGACCCATTACAGTAACAATTGGTGCTCTGTGAACTAAATCTTCTGGAGCATCTTCTATAACTTCAACGTTTTCTTCAATATCTGCAGAAACGAAATCTACTTCATATCCAAATTCGTCTGCTACTATGGTTAATGTTTCGGCGTCTAAACGCTGATTCATTGTTACCATTATACCTAACGACATACATGTTCCGATTACTTTAGTAATTGGCACATCCATCATGGTTGCAATTTCACCTACAGTAACAAACTCTGTTACTTTAATGATTTTGTTTTCTAATTCTGCTTGTTGTTGCTCGTCATCTACTCTTTGACGGTGCGTATCTCTTTTATCTTTACGATATTTAGATGTTTTAGACTTAGACCCTTTATTTTGAAGACGTTCTAAAGTCTCTTTAATTTGATTTTTAACTTCTTCGTCTGTAGGCTCAACTTTTTCAACAGGCTTACGGTTTTTATCGAATCTGTTGTTTGGTCTAACACCACCCGAATTTGGCCCTCTGTTTGGGCCACCACCTTGAGGTCTTGGACCACCACCAGTACCTGGCTTAACTATACGCTTACGCTTATTTTTATTGTCGCCACCAGCTGCAGGTGTACCTGGTTTTTTAGGTTCAATTGCTTTCTTTTTTGGTTTGTTAAATTGAGATAAATCAATTTTTTGACCTGTAAAAGTAGCTCCTGAAAGTTTTGTGTATTGTGTTGCAATTTTCTCATCAACTGGGGGCGTGTCTTCCGTTTTTACAACTTCTGGCTTAGCTACCTCTTTTTTAACTTCTTTTGCTACTGCCGGCTTAACATCTGCCTTTGGTGCTTTTTCTATTTTGTTGATTTTTGGAGCCTTTGGAGCTTCTTTAACCGCCTCTACTTTTTCTGCTACTTTTTCAACTTTAGCTTCAACTTGTTCTACCTTTTTAGGTGCAGCTTCAGTTTTCGATTTTGGATCATCCAAGTCAATTTTTCCAACCGCTTTTGGCTTTTCAACTTCAGCCTTGGCTTTAATTACTTCTTGACGCTTTAATTCTTCTTCTTTTAAACGCTTTGCTTCTTGTTCTTTTTCAAGAGTGCGTTTAAGAGCTTCTTTTTCTTTACGTTTTTCTTCACTAACTTCTAGTGAAGCCTCTTTTTTGCCTTTATCAACCGAGAATTGATTGCATAAGACAGTGTATTCCTCTTGAGAAATTTTAGCATTAGGACTCGATTCGATTTCGAAACTCTTATCCTTTAGAAATTCAACAGCTCTATCAAGAGAAATGTTTAATTCTCTTAATACTTTGTTTATTCTTATTACTCTTTTTTCAGACATACAATCTTTTTAAATATTCTTTTGTTTGGTGATGTGGCGACTTTGCAGGGGTAAAGATAATGAATTAATCTTCAAATTCTTCTTTTAAAATACGAACCACCTCTAAAATGGTTTCCTCTTCTAAATCCGTTCTTCTTACTAGGTCTTCAACATCTTGGGCTAAAATACTTTTTGCCGTATCTAAACCTATTTTTGCGAATTCTTCTATAACCCACGCTTCAATTTCATCTGAGAACTCTGTTAACTCAACATCGTCTTCTTCTTGAACGCCTTCGCGAATTACATCTAATTCATAGCCTGTAATCATACCAGCTAATTTAATATTATTACCTCCTCTACCAATGGCTTTGGATACTTCGTCAATTTTTAAGAATACTTCTGCACGTTTGGTTTCTTCGTTAATTTTAACACTAGAAACTTTTGCAGGGCTTAATGCTCTTGTAATAAACAATTGCTCATTAGAAGTATAATTAATAACATCTATATTTTCGTTTCCTAATTCACGAACAATTCCGTGAATACGAGATCCTTTTACTCCAACACATGCTCCAACCGGATCAATACGGTCATCGTATGAATCTACAGCAACTTTGGCTTTGTCTCCAGGAATACGAACTACTTTTTTAATGGTAATTAAACCATCGAAAACTTCTGGTATTTCCTGTTCGAACAAACGTTCTAAAAACGAAGGTGCAGTACGAGACATTATAATTTGAGGCTTATTACCTTTTAATTCAACACCTTCTATTACTCCACGCACGTTATCTCCTTTTTTGAAGAAATCGCTTGGTATTTGTTTTTCTTTTGGCAAAATAATTTCGTTTCCTTCATCATCCATAAGAATTACTGCTCTTGGTCGAATGTGGTGTACTTCTGCCGTATATAAATCACCTATAATGTCTTTAAACTGCTTGTATAGGTTAGTATTATCGTGTTCGTGAATTTTAGAAATAAGGTTTTGACGCAATGCCAAAATAGCTCTTCTTCCTAATTGAATTAACTTTACTTCTTCCGAAACTTCTTCACCTACCTCAAAGTCAGGCTCAATTTTTCTTGAATCGTCTAAAGAAATTTCCGAGTTAGGATCTTCTACCTCACCATTTTCAACAACAGTTCTGTTTCTCCATATCTCCATATCTCCTTTGTCAGGATTTATGATGATATCGAAGTTGTCATCCGAACCATATTTCTTTTTTAATGCATTTCTAAATACATCTTCTAAAATTGCCATTAAGGTAACTCTATCTATGAGTTTGTTGTCTTTAAATTCTGAGAAAGAATCTATTAATGCAATATTTTCCATATTAAGTATATGTGTTAAAAAATAATTATCACTTTAGCCTCACTTACTTCATCGTAAGCAAAAACTTGTTTTTTTTCTACTGTTTCTTTTCCTTTACCTATTTTTTTAGGCTCTCTGGCTTTCCATTCTAATGTAAAATCATCGTTGGTTGCAGCTGTTAAATCACCTTCAAAAATAGCATCGTTTACTTTTACAGACAAACGTCTTCCTATGTTTTTTACAAACTGCCTTGGAAAACGCAATGCAGATGTAGCTCCAACAGACGCAACTTCCATAGAAAAATCTTGTTCTTCTCTATCTACTTTAGCATCTATTGCTTTACTTAAATCTATACAGTCTTGTAAGTTTACTCCTTGGTCTCCATCTAAATCAATTATGACTTTAAACTTTTCATCAATTTTAAAATTAATTAAAAACAAATCCGTTCTTGTTTCTAAAAAATCATTGATAACCTGACCTATATTCTCTTTAATAACCATAGTAGTATAAAAAGAGGCACGCAATGCGTGCCTCATTATTCATTCCTGTTAAATAACTTTTGCAAATATATACATAATTATTCTAATAAAAAAAATATTGTACATCTATGCTTTTTTCGTATCTTTATGGTAGATATTAAACAACTCTTAAAATATGAAAAAAATAATAGTACCTACCGACTTTTCTGAACATGCAAACTACGCTTTAAAAGTAGCTGCACAAATTGCGAAAAAACAAAACGCTGAAATACATTTAATTCATATGTTAGAACTACCTAATGCTGGTGCCGATGCTCTATCTAATGCGCACGAAATTCCTGAACTAATGCTATTTAAAAATGCAGCCGTTAACCGTTTAGACGAAAGTATAAACCAAGATTTCTTAAAAGGACTTAATGTTCATAAGCAAATTCAGTTCGAAATTGCTTTTGATGGAATTATTAAAACAGCAGAAAAAAATGATGCCGACCTAATTGTTATGGGTTCTCATGGCGCAAAGGGTTTTCAGGAAATGTTTATAGGCTCTAACACAGAAAAAGTAGTTAGAAACTCTAAAATACCTGTTTTAGTTATCAAACAAGAAGAAGATAACTTCAAAGCTAATGATTTTGTTTTTGCTTCTGATTTCTCTGAGGAAACCAAAGAATCATTTAAAAAAGTAATGCGTTTTGCCGAAAATTTCGATGCACACATTCACTTATTAAATATAAATACGCCATCTAATTTTAAATCGTCTGGAGAAGCTCAAGAAACCATGAACAATTACGTTAATGAAATGGGAGTTAAAAATTATACTACTCACATTTATAATGACACAAATGTTGAAACAGGTATTTTAAACTTTGCCAAAAACATAAAAGCCGATTTGGTAGGAATGAGCACGCACGGCAGAAAAGGCTTGGCTCACTTCTTTAATGGAAGTATAAGCGAAGACTTAGTAAATCATGCACAGCGTCCTGTTATAACCTTTAAAATGTAATTTTAAATTGCAGCCATAAAAAAATCCCGCTCTTGCGGGATTTTTATTTTATACTAACTAAGTATTAGTTGAAATCATCAGCAGTTACGCCTTCGTCAATTTTAACTTCAGTTGTAATAAACTCTAAGTTCATAGCTCCCATTCCGATAATAGTCTTATAAGGGAATTTCAAGCCTTTAACATCTTTATAATCTTCAAAAGAAATTGTTTGAGAACCCTGCTCTGAAGTAGTAACTTCAACTAGTTTTAAACCTTGCTTAGTGTCATAGTAAAAAGAAGTGTTACCTTGTTTTAAAACATAACATTGTGTGTCATTAAACATTTCAATAGCTACAAGTTCAGCGTCTGCCATTTTAGTCAACTCCGGAAAAACCGTTGCAGAAGCTATCGCTGCTTCTAACTCTTCTCCTTCTAGTTCCTTTTTTTGACCTTGCATAACTGCATAAGACGAATCGCCATTAACTACTTGCTTCATTATAACCATTCCGCCCATTCCAAGGGTGTTGTATAGTTTTGTATTCATCCTTTTTTCTTCTCTTTGCAATTTTTGACCTTGCATAGAAGCTTCAGACATAATATATACTGATTTAATTTTAGAAGCTGCATCTTTACCTCCAATAGCTTTTAAATACCCATCTAAAACTGTTTGAGTAGTTACACCTGATGGAATTGGAATATTAACAACTGGCTTTTCTGCTGGGTTACCAAATTTGTCGAAATAGAAAATTGGTAATTTAGCTTCCTTACTTAATTTTTCTAGACCTGGTAAAACATCACCTGCTTTACCTGTAATAATAACACGCATGTTATCTATTAAAAAATATTTGTTTGCAGCTGCCATTAATTCTTCTGCAGTAACTGCATTGATGTTTTTAATGTAGTTTTCGTAAAAATCTTCTGGCAAACTTTCTGTTTCTTTATTTAAGGCATAACGAGCAACAGTTGCTGGTTTTTCAATTTGCATAACAAAGTTACCTACGTATTTTGCTTTTGCATTTTTCAAATCTTCGTCAGATACTTTTTCTGTTCTAATTCTTCTAATTTCATTAAATAATTCTACAACAGAACTATCAGTAACCGTATTACGAACCGCAGCCCCTGCACGGAAACGACTAATTGTTTTACCTGAACCTAAAGAAGAATAAGCACCGTAAGTCCAAGCATTTGCTTCACGTAAGTTTAAAAACAAACGACCTTCTCCACCACCACCAAGAATTTGGTTAGCAAGTAATGCTGCAAAATAATCTTTATCTGTCATTTTCAATTTAGACAAGTTAACTAACGCAACCTCCGATTGAACAGCGTTTGGTGCATCTATAAAATTAATTTGACTGTATTGAACATCTACCGGATCTGCTGAAGAGCGATCTGGCGCAGTGGCTTTACTCCAGTTTTTAAACTGTTTTTTAACCATTTTTTTAACATCTTTTACAGTAACATCTCCTACAACAACTAAATATGCGTTTCCTGGAACATAATAGGTATTATAATTTTCTATTACATCTGCTAAAGTTACATTATTAAGGGTTTCTTCAGAAACATATTCTCCTTTATAATGTTCTTTACCATAAGTCAGTACACCTTCTACTCTTCGAGCAATAGAAGTAACATTCTTTTCGTCAGATTTTAAACCTTCAATCATTTTTGCTTTTTCTTTATCAAACTCATCTTGAGTAAAAAGCGGATTTAAGGCACCGTCTGCTAATAATTCTAAAATTCTATCTGCATCTTTAGACAATCCGCTAGCTGCAGCTCCGTCTGCCCAAAAATTAAAGTTAGCACCTAAAAAGTCGGTTTCTTCATTAAAATCGTCTTTAGACATATTTGTTGTTCCATTACCAATCATAGAACTTACCAAATCTGCAACACCTTTTTTAGCACCTTCGGCATATGGCGGATTATCTGTTGTAAGGGTAAAAGAAACACGTGGTAATTTATGGTTTTCTACAACCAACACTTTTAAGCCATTGCTTAAGCTAAATGTTTCAGGCTGATTGATGTTTATGGTTGGTGCTGGCCCTGCTTTAGGCATGCTTCTGTCTTGTGCTTGCATAGTTATTGACAAAAATAAACTGGCAGCTAATATTGCTATTTTTTTCATATTTGTATAATATTAGTTTTGAGTATCGTCTTTTGTTGATGTATAATCTAAAATAAGACGTTGGTTAGAGTTTAGGTATTTTTTTGCCGCATCTCTAATTTCTTCTCTTGTAATAGAACGGTAAATTTCTATCTCTGTATTAATTAAATTAATATCACCATACAACATATAATAAGTTGCTAAATTACTTGCTACACCTTCTATACTTGCATTACTACTTACGTATTGTGTTTCAAATTTATTTAATAATTTTTGGTGATCACGCTCAGAAATTAATTCGTTTTGCATCTTAACAATCTCTTCATCTATATTAGAAATCAATTCTGCCTGAGGCGTTTCGTCGCTCATTGCTAAAGAATAAATAAGATACATTCCGTAATCTTCTTGGCTGTTATTAAAAGCACCTACTTGAAGAGCTACTTTCTTTTCGTCAACCATTTTTTTGTATAATTTAGAACTTTTACCATCAGATAAATAAGTAGAAATCATATCTAAAACACGTGCATCACGCGTTTTCATAGATGGCGTTCTGTAAGCCAATAAAGTCATTGGTTTTTGAACGTTAGGATCTTCCCATGTAGCTCTAAACTCTTTTGTAATTGGTTCTTCTTCAAATTTAGGCTGAACCACTTCTGCTCCTCTAGGAATTTCTGCAAAATATTGGTTAACCCATTTTTTTGCTTGATCAACATCAAACTGACCTGCAATTACTAAGACAGCATTATTAGGTACATAGAATTTTTTATTAAATGCCTGAAACTCTTCAAGAGTTGCAGCATCTAAATGTTCCATCTCCCCAATAGTTGTCCATCGGTACGGGTGGTTTTTAAATAAATTTTGCTTTATAGATTTAAAGATATTTCCGTATGGCTGGTTATCAACTCTTAAACGCTTTTCTTCTTTTACAACTTCGTTTTGTGTGTCAACACCAATTTGATTAATTACAGGGTGCAATAAACGCTCCGATTCCATCCAGATAGCTAACTCCAAATTATTAGAAGGGAAAACCTCGTAATAATACGTTCTGTCGTCTGATGTATTCGCATTGTTTTGACCACCGTTAGCGGTTACAATTTTAAACCACTCACCACGTTCAATGTTTTTAGTACCTTCGAATAGTAAATGCTCAAAAAAGTGTGCAAAACCAGTACGATTTGGTTGTTCATTTTTTGCACCAACATGATACATTACAGATGTAATAATTGCAGGAGCTGAATTATCTTGATGTAAAACAACATGTAAGCCGTTGTCTAAATCAAATTCTTCAAAATTTACTTTTTGGGCAGAAACCGAACCACCTATCAACAGTGCTGTGCTCAAAGCCATTAAAGATTTTTTCATAAAATTAAGTTTATAATATTGTTCATATACAAGTCGCAAGTTCTGAAAAAAAGTTACACAAATAGCTGTTTTTTATCTTTTTTTTAAGAAATTCTCATTCTGTCATAAAAAAAGATTAGATAAAATTGTTTGCAATTAAAATAAACGTATATTTGCACCCTTAAAATTTTATTAATCAAATACATTTTGTTATGTACGCAATCGTAGAGATAGCAGGGCAACAATTTAAAGTAAGCAAAGACCAAAAAGTCTATGTTCACCGTTTAGCTGAGGATGAAGGAGCAAAAGTTTCTTTTGACAAAGTTATGTTATTAGATGACAACGGGAATGTAACTTTAGGCGCCCCAGCTATAGATGGTGCTGCTGTAGAAGCAACCATCTTAAAACACCTTCAAGGTGATAAAGTAATCGTCTTTAAAAAGAAAAGAAGAAAAGGTTACAAAGTAAAAAATGGTCATAGACAAGCGTTAACGCAAATCCAAATTGATGGTATTGCTGCTTCTGGTGTAACTAAAAAAGCTGCCACTCCTAAAAAGGAAACTGCTGCTAAAAAAGAAGCTGCCCCTAAAAAAGCTGCAAAAGCAACTAAAGGAGATGACTTAAAAAAAATTGAAGGAATAGGACCAAAAGCAGCTGAAGCATTAGTAGCTAATGGAATTGCAACATTTGCAGACCTAGCATCTTCTTCTGCAGATGCAGTGAAAGAAATCTTAGTAAACACACCTGGTAAATTGTCACACTTGGATCCAACAACTTGGGCACAACAAGCGCAATTAGCCGCTGATGGTAACTGGGACAAATTACAGAAATTACAAGACGAATTAAACGGCGGAAAAGCTTAATTAATTTATAATATTAACTATTAAAACTTAAACATCATGGCTCACAAAAAAGGTGTCGGTAGTTCGAAGAATGGTAGAGAATCAGAATCGAAACGATTAGGTGTTAAAATATATGGTGGACAAGCTGCAATAGCTGGTAACATCATTGTTAGACAAAGAGGATCAAAACACAATCCAGGCGAAAATGTATATATGGGAAAAGACCATACTTTACATGCTAGAGTTGACGGAATTGTACACTTTGTAAAGAAGAGAGATAACAAATCATTTGTATCTATTCTTCCTTTTGAAGCATAACTAATTTTATTGGAGGTTTTTATAAAAAACCTCCAATATTTTTTGTTTATAATTCGTGTAGATTTTATATTTGCATGCATAAGCTATACGCGGGTATGGTGAAATTGGTAGACACGCCAGACTTAGGATCTGGTGCCGCAAGGTGTGAAGGTTCGAGTCCTTTTACCCGCACTAAACCTCAGAATTTACTTCTGAGGTTTTTTTTATACATTTGCTAA
>CBFIIG010000066.1:7699-9939 GCA_965662615.1 Flavobacterium sp. | reverse complement strand
CGATAGCGCAACGCGTAGGTTATGCTTTTAACGCTTCGCTTTCAACTGAAATTGATGTTGCTTTCGATAAAACTAAAAACGGTTTCGATGCCCCTTTTAGCGGTTCAGATTTTATTAGCGATGTTGAGCAAAATGAATCGGAAAGTGAGCAATTTAGATTGCGATTGTCTTCTAATTTTAAATTTAAAAAAGGAGAGTTGCAATGGAATAACGGATTTACTTCTTTAGACAGAAACATAGACCAGTTTAGCAGTTGGGACAATGCCGTTTTAAATTATAAATATACTTCTCAAAATTTAAATTCGGATGTGTTTGTAAAATACCAAGTCGCCAATTATTTAGATGTGATTAGTGGAGTACAATATCAATATTTAAGTATGGCTCAAGAAGATCCATATACTTCTATTGCAAAAGAAAGTTCCCGTTTTATTATTGCAGATCCTTATGTTTCTTTTGTTTATACCACACAATTTGGACTGAACATAAACGCTGGAACCCGATTAAATACGCATTCTGTTTATGGCAATCAGTGGGTTTATAATTTTAACCCAAGTTTTAGTTTTAAAAATGTGCCTTTAAAATTAATGTCGTCTTATAGCACAGCTTATATTACACCAAGTTTGTATCAATTGTACTCTCCGTATGGCAATTTAGAGCTTACGCCAGAAGAAAATGAAACAGCAGAAATTGGTTTTGAAACTCATTTTTTAAATAAAAAAATAGAGTTAAGTACAGTTGGTTTTTATCGAAACGAATCCAATCGTTTTGGTTTTTTTACAGACCCAGATACTTTTGCTTCCAATTATATTAACGAACGACCAACGTTTAATGCTAAAGGAATTGAGTTTTCGTTAAATTACAGTCTGTTTAAAAATGCTACTTTACAAACAAATTACACTTTTACAGAAGTAGATGCTTCACAAGCTAGATTAATTGCAAAACATGCTGTAAATGCCACATTAGACTATACTTTAAATTCTAAATTTACACTAAATGCTGGTTTTCAGTTTAGAGATAAACGCACAGATGCTTATTTTGACAACAGTACTTTTGCAACAGAAGAAGTTAATTTAGCCGCTTATAAATTATTCTCACTTTCGGGGCGTTATACTTTACTTACCAACAGATTGGTTTTAAACGCAGCTGTTTTTAATATTGCTAACGAAAGTTTTACAGAAACTATTGGTTATAATACTAGAGGTAGAAACGTTAAATTGGGTTTACAGTTTATGTTTTAGATATTATATATAATTTTTAAATATTAAGTAAATTTTATAATTAGTTTATATTTAAAAACCATAGCTTTATTTTTTTAAAAATCTAGTGTTTTGTGTTTTGTATTTACCAATTAATTCTAAAGTATATATACCAGTGGTTAAATCTGATATATTTATTTGAGATTCTAATAATTTATTCTGTTTTACAATTTGCCCTAAACTATTATAAACTTTGTAGCTATAAAAGTTGTTTATGTTACTAATATTTATGATGTTTTTTGTAGGATTAGGATATATGTTCAATAACTCTTTTTCAGTTTTATTGGTTGATAAATAAGCAATTGTAGGCCATTCAAATTTAGATACGAACACATCTTCATTTCCGCTACTCGATTGACTGTCTATGCCAACATATGGGTTGAAATCTAACCAAGAACTACTAAAAACACCTATAAATATCATGGCGTTATTTGAATTAAAAATTACTTTAGCGCTTTTTTCACTACCATTATCACCTATTGTTAAGTGATTTATATACTGAAAATTAGGTGTTATTTCTAATATATATGCATCTAAGTTTCCATTAGAAGTAGAGATCGCTGTTGAAGAACCATTATTAAAGTCTGTAGTGTCTAAAAAACTACCAGTTAAGAATAAATTTCCATTTGGGCCTTCCAAAACTCTATATACTTCCTCTGTTTCAGTATCGGTACTTCCACCTATTTTGTAACTATTTAAATAAGAACCATCTTGGTTGTATTTTGCTACATAACCATCTGAAGAACCTAAAACGGTTTGATTATCAAAACCAGAAGATGGATCTAAATCTTGATTTCCAATAATAGTTCCACCTATATAAACTGCTGTGTCAATGCATTTAACAAAATTCGGATTGTCATAACCTGCACCTCCAAATCCTATGCCCCAAATAAAATTTCCATTTAAATCTAATTTAACTAAAAAAGCATCAAAACTTCCATTAGATATTGGAGAGTTTTGAACTGAGTTTGAGGGGTCCATATC
>CBFIIG010000066.1:0-7689 GCA_965662615.1 Flavobacterium sp. | reverse complement strand
AATATAAATTACCTAAATCATCAAGATCTATAGAAGTTACAACTACATGATCGGCGGATTTAAAAGTTTTTACCCATTGATAGTCACCGTAATTATTTATTTTTAATACAAAACCATCTTTGTGATTTCCATTGTCTGTTGATAAATAAATATCTTGCCCGGGTCCTGTGTCAAAGTCAGCATAATTATATGAGCCAACAATATAAATATTATTAAAATTATCTATTTTAATAGATGTTGCATCTTCATTTGCTGCACCACCAGATGGATTACTAACTTGTCTAGCCCAAATAAAATCACCATCATTATTTACTTTTACTATAAAACAATCTCTACTTAAAATAATTGATGTTTGTGAGAGTTGATATACATCTGGGCCAGGATCAGCGTCAAAAGAGTTACTGCCAGAACCTTGAAAATATCCTGATAAAATTACATCGTCATTACTATCTACTGCAACTGTAATCGCAACATCGTCAGCTTGTCCTCCAAAACTTTTAATCCATAAAGGGTTGCCCTCACTGTCATGTTTTGTTAAATATGCATCTGCATTTCCTCCATTATGATTAACTGTTGTTGTTCCAACAGTTAGCGATCCCGTATATAAACCAACAGAAAAAATATTACCTTGGCTATCTACAGCCATATCATAGTTTGTTTCTATACCTGCGTTTCCAAAAACGGTTGTTCCAAAATATTGTTGCGCAGAAATTGTTTTTAAAAAAAATATAGTTAATCCAATAAGTGTGTATTTTTTCATTTTATATGTCATTTATTAGCTAAATATAATATATTTATTTATACATACCAAAATTTGGGTTTTCAATGCCTTTTTTATCAATTAAAACAGGATGTTTGCGTTTTGTATAATTTGGGTTTAATCTGCCGTTAGCATTAATATAATCTAAAGCAGCACTTAAAAACGGATCCGATGTTTCACCTAGAACACCTAAATTACCCAAGTTTTCTTCAAAGTCAACATCTGCGTTAATTCCTAAATGGTAATCGCCAAAATTGTTTTTATTCACCACAGAAAGCACAATAGGTTGCATAGCATATTTATGAGTAGGGTTTAGATTTTGTTTTCTAAAATTAGGTGAGTCGTAAAGCGTAACCGAACCCACATTTTTACCAGTTGTTGTTGAGCCAATTTTAGTAACATTAATATAAGGTTCTAAACAATTTATTACCAATTCACTTGCCGATGCAGTTCTGGATGAAGTTAAAACATATAATTTAGTTGTATTTATACTATTTATAGCCGTTCCGCTTGAAAGTGTATTTGTAAATCGATCGATTAACGCTTCTGGATTATTGGAGTTGTAATAATCTTCAGCTTTGTAATTCCACTCTTGTTTTGCAAATACTTGTCCGTTAAATTGCCCAGTAATCATACTTGCTAAATGCGTTGCAGATGCTATTGAACCACCTGAATTATACCTTAAATCTAAAATAAAATGCGTTAAATTTTCATTTGCAAAAGCCGCAAAAGCTTGGTTTAATTGCTCGTCGTAGCTGCTGTAAAAACCATTATACATTAAATAGCCCACTTTTTTTGAACCTAAAGTAAAGGTATTGGTTTTGTGCACTGGGTTTTCGGTAAAAGGTTGTTTTGTTAAACTTATAGAAGTACCGTTTGCTGTTATGTTACCGCCATTATAATCGGCTAAATTAATAGTATAGTTTGCTTGATTTATTAAGTTAGAATAATTACTTACCGTAAGCATTTGTCCGTTTATAGCATTAAAAATCATACCTCTAGTAACACCATTTAATGCTGCATTTGAATTGGGTAAAACATAACGCACCCAGCCAAATATTTCATCTGAACCTGCACTTATTCTTCGCAATTCAAAATCCATTCCGTTATTGTCTTGCGTGCCTGTTAATGCTTGCTCTAAAGCATTGTAGTCGCTATAAATTACACTAAACCTATCAATTGCATTGTCTATTCTTAAATGCTGAAAAAGAGCTTCTGGAGTTGCAAAGCCATCTATAAAAGTGGTGTATTCTGCATTTGTAGCAAATCGATCGTCGGCTAAGTCGGGAGAATCGGTTAACCAATAATAATACTGATTTAAACCTCGCCAAACAAAATCTTTAGCGGTAGTTTGTCTCAAAGTATCATCGTAGTCTTCGCATTTTAAAAAGGACAAAGAAATAATACAGAGTAAGGTAATAGAAAGAAGCTTTTTCATTGGTTTAATTTTGAATATAAAATTACTTTTATTTTTTGTTGTAACAAAATTAAAATACATTCGTCTTTAAAATAGAGAACCATTATAAATGAATCAAACCGAATTTTGGAATAGCGTTCAGCCATTTAAAGATAAATTGTATCGTATTGCAAAGCGTCTTTTAATTAGCACAGACGAGGCAGAAGACGCTACACAAGAAGTTTTGATGCGGTTGTGGTTAAAAAAAGCAAAGTTTAGCGAAATAAAATCTTTAGAAGGTTTTGCTGTAACGGTTACAAAAAATTATTGTTTGGATCAGCTAAAATCAAAAAGAGCACAAAATTCGCCTTTAGATGATAAAATAAGCAAGTTACAAGTAGTTTCGGAAGATAAAAGTATTGAAACGAATGAAACCCTTGTCTTAGTTCATAAAATTATAAATCAGTTGCCAGAACAACAACGTTTAATTGTTCAGTTGCGAGACATAGAAGGGTATGATTATGAAGAAATTGCTCAACAATTAAACATGAACGAAACAGCGCTTAGAGTAGCACTTTCACGAGCCAGAAAAAAAATTAGAGAACAAATAATTGCGAATGATGAATACAGAAAATAACCCAATTGATGCTCTGCTTCAGCTATATTTTGATGGGCAAACTACCGAAAAACAAGAGCAAGAATTAAAAGATTATTTTAATAGTGCATTGGTAGCCTCAGAACATATCAAATATGCCGCTTTGTTTTCTTATTTTAAAGAAGATAAAAAGCAGCTGTTTACAAAAAACACCGAACTAAAAAAATCAACCAATAAATGGTATTGGCTAAAAGTTGCCGCTGTATTTTTGGTGTCTGGAATTTTTATTTTTACTTTTTTAAATTCAAATCCTTCAGTAGATGAACTTGGAACATATCAATCGCCAGAAGAAGCATTTGTAGCAACCCAACAAGCTTTAGAAATGCTTTCTTCTGAAATAAATAAAGGGGCAAAAAGTGTTGCCTATATAAATGAATACACTAAAGTTGAACAAACAATTTTTAATAATTAAAACAAAAAAGATGAAAAAGATAATCACATTAGTACTATTGGCAATTTGTAGCCAGGTTTTTGCTCAATCGCCATTTGATAAATTTGAAGACAAAAAAGGCGTAAAGTCCGTAATTGTAAACGAACGTATGTTTAGTTTAATGAGTAGTGTAGATATGGACAGCACAGATCCTGACACAAAAACGTTTTTAAATTTAATAAAGACTTTAAATAAATTAAAAGTTTTTATGACCGATAATGCAACTGTTTCTAATGAAATGAAAGCATCTGTTTCGAACTATTTAAAATCAAATACTTTAGAAGAGTTAATGCGTGCGAGTGGTGGCGACGGTAAAAAGGTAAATATTTACATAAAATCGGGTGCTACAGAAAATAGAGTCAAAGAACTTTTAATGTATATTGACGATGCTTCGGCTAAAGAAAATAAGTCGATTATACTTTCACTTACGGGCGATTTTAATTTAAAAGACATAAGCACGTTGACTAAAAAAATGAACTTACCAGGTGGTGAAGAGTTAAAAAAAGTAAGTAAAAAATAAGACTATGCGTTATTTATCTCTACTAGTTGTTTTTTTATTGATGAGTTGCTCGGGGAAAGAAACTGTACAAAGTTATTTTGTGGAAAAATCTGAAGAATCAGGTTTTGTAGTTTTAGATTTGCCATCGAAAGCTTTAACAAATGAAAAATTAGCTTTAACCGAAAAGCAAAAACAAGCTTTACATAATTTTGAAAAACTAAACGTATTGGTTTATAAGCCAGAAGTTTTAGATGCGGCTTTTTTAGAAAAAGAAAATAGCCGAATAAAAGCTATTTTAAAGCAGTCTAATTTAGAAGAATTAATGCGAACCAATATGGGAGAAATTAATTTAAAAGCATATGTAGATAGCAATTCTGAAATGTTTGATGAGGTAGTTTTATATGCTAATATGCCTGAGAAAGGTTTTGGAATAATTAGATTTTTAGGCGATAATATGAAAGTAAACGATGCTCTTGAAATGCTTCAACTTTTAGAAAACCCCAACCTCGAATCTACAGAATTAAAAGGATTATTAAATATGTTTAAATAAAAAATGGGCGAAAGCCCATTTTTTATTTTTTAAAGTATTTAAAAGGAACGACTAACATTCCGAAACATTCGCCATCTCCTTTTCCAATGTGTTTGTGGTGCATTTTATGTGCTCTTCTTACTGCTTTTGCATAACGGTTGTTGGCATTTCTAAACAGTTTAAAACGTTGGTGTATAAAAATATCATGCACAAAAAAGTAGGCAATTCCATAAGCCAAAATACCCAACCCAATGGCTAATCCATAAATAAAGTAGTCATAATGCCAAGACAAAAAACAGCTTATACTTACTACTGCATAAAAGATAAAAAAAGCATCATTACGCTCAAACCAAGAATTGTGGTCTTTTTTGTGGTGGTCTTTGTGTAAACTCCATAAAAAACCATGCATTACATATTTATGCGTAAACCAAGCCATAAATTCCATGGTGCTAAAAACGGCTAAAAAAATAATAAAGTGTAACATAATTTTTGTTTTATTTTAAAATGTAAATTTACAATATATTTAAACGATAGCAGAAATAACAGTGCATTAATAAAGCGGCTTTTTGATAATTTGGCACACGTATTCTTGCATTTTTAATTTCGTTAGAAGGTGTTTTCTTTAGCTTAGTTAACAATTTAGAATAGTATTTAAATGCTGTGTAAACTCCAAATTTAGCTTCTATTGGTAGTTTTTTAATTCCAACATAAGCAGCGGCAAAATCGGCTTCTATTTCGTCTATAATTAATTTTTTAGACGCTTCGTCTAATTGGTTTAAATTGGTGTTTGGGAAATAAGTTCTACTTAAATCTTCAAAATCGGCTTTTAAATCACGTAAAAAATTCACTTTCTGAAAAGCAGAACCCAAGCGCATTGCCGAATCTTTTAAAAGACTATATTGTTCTGTATTTCCGCCCACAAAAACCTTTAAACACATTAAGCCAACCACATCTGCAGAGCCATAAATGTATTCGTTATACTCTTCTGTGGTATTGTAATCTTGTTTGGTTAAATCCAATCGCATACTGTGCATAAATGCATTAATCATTTCTTTTGGAATGTTGTACTGATGTACTGTTGCCTGAAATGCGTTTAAAATAGGATTTAAACTTATTTTATGTTCTAATGCTAAATTTAAATCTTCTTCAAACTTATTAAAAAGTAGTTCTTTGTTGTAGTCGTGAAAGCTATCTACAATTTCGTCTGCAAAGCGAACAAAACCATAAATATTATAAATATCTTGACGAATAGATGGAGCAAGCATTTTTACGGCAGATGAAAATGAAGTACTGTAACTTTTTGTTACAACACGACTGCACTGTTGGCTTACGTTGTCAAATAATGATTTCATATAATTATATGTTTTTAGCAATTAGGTCGGCTACTAACTTCCCCGATATTAACGATGGAGGTACACCAGGCCCTGGTACACTTAATTGACCTGTAAAATAAAGGTCTTTTACTTTTTTACTTTTTAGTTTAGGTCTTAAAAACGCGGTTTGTAAGAGTGTATTTGCCATTCCGTATGCATTTCCTTTATAGGAGTTATAGTCTTTTATAAAGTCGTTTACACAAAACGATTCTTTTAAAACTATGTTTGATGTTACAGATTGGTTGGTTAATTTTTCAAAGCGATTCATAACCAAGTCAAAATAATGGGCTCTAATTTGGGGCGTGTCTTCTAATCCTGGTGCCAAAGGTATTAAAAAAATGGCAGCTTCTTTACCTTCTGGTGCAGCTTCTTTATCTGTTTTAGACGGAAAGCTAGCATAGAACAAAGGTTCTTTTGGCCATTCTGGTTTGTCGTAAATGGTTGCGGCATGTGCATCAAAATCTACATCGAAAAACAACGAATGGTGTTCTACATTTTCAATTTTTTTATCAAAACCTACATAAAACAATAGAGAAGACGGAGCAAAAGTTTTTTTGTTCCAGTAATTTTCGCTGTATTGTCTTTCAGTTGGGGCTAAAAGGGTTTCTGTATGGTGGTAATCTGCTCCGCTAACTATTAAATCGAAATCTTTAATTTCTCCGTTTACTTTTAAAGCTTTAACCTGCTTATTATTTGTAATTATTTCTTCAACATTGCAATTGGTATGAAATGTTACTCCAAGTTCTTCGGCTAATTTAGCCATAGCTAAAACCACTTGATACATTCCGTTTTTAGGATGCCAAGTTCCCATACCAAAATCGGCAAAGTTCATAAAATTATAAAATGCGGGTGTATCGCTTGGTTTTGCACCTAAAAATAAAACTGGAAATTCTAATATTTTTATAAGTCTGTCGTTTTTAAAACGTTTTCTTATATCTTTAGAAATATTAGTAAAAAACAAGTTTACTTTTTTTGCTGTTTCTAGAGTGACTAACTCCAACGGAGATTCGCCAGGTCTGTAAACTAAATCTTTTATGGCAATATTATAATTGTCTTGTGCTTCATTCATAAACTGCTCAAGTACTTTTCCGCTTCCTTTTTCAATTTTTTCGAATGTAGAAATGATTTCCGGAAGATTATCGGCAATAGTAACCCAGTCCATATTATCAAAAAACACACTGTAAGCAGGACTTAACTTTATAAGTTCGTAATAGTCGGATGGTTTTTTACCAAAATCATTAAAAAAGCGTTCGAAAACGTCGGGCATCCAATACCAAGTTGGACCAATATCAAAGGTAAAACCGTCTTTTTTTAATTGTCTTGCTCTACCACCTATAGTATTATTCTTTTCGAAAACAGTAACTGTGTGTCCTTGTTTTGCTAAGTAACTACTTGCAGCAAGTGCAGAAAACCCAGAACCTATTATAGCTATATTTTTTTTCATAATTTAATCGATGCTTAAAATTAGGTTTTCAATTGAATTAAATAACGTTAATTTTTCAGGTGTTTTGTTTTCTATAAATTCGGTCATTCTACCAATTAAGTGTACGTTGTGGTTGTTGTTTTTTGTTACTACTTCTACCAAGTTTTCTACATAAGGGTTAATTTCTTCCTGAGTGGGTTCAACCGTTATATAGCTCACAAAAGTAATATTATCAAACGTGTCTACTATAGCTTTTAAACTATCCGTTGGAACACTTTCGCCTAAGTATATGCTTTTAAAGCCTTTGGTAATAATTTCGTAATTTAGGTACATTAATCCTAACTCATGAATTTCGTTTGGAGGTAAAAACAATACAAAAGTTTTGTCGTCTCTTGATGTATTTGTGTATTGAAGTTTTTCAGTATTAGTAAGGACCTTTTGTTTAATAAGGTAACTAATAAAGTGTTCGTGAGCAGGTGAAATGGTGTTGGTTTGCCACAAATAACCTAATTCTTCTATTAACGGAATAAAAACGGTATAGAATACATCTCTAAAGCTTTTTTCTTTTAAAAGTAAGTCATACGTTTCTATAAATAAAGTTTGATCAAAATTCATCATAGCCAC
>CBFIIG010000065.1:0-10039 GCA_965662615.1 Flavobacterium sp. | reverse complement strand
TTAAAATATTGTCTGAAATATGCTGCAACGGAATATCTAGGTAATTACAAATTTTAGGCTCTTTTTTCATTAAATCCAACACATCCATAGGGAAACCCGTTGGGAATGCATAATGCAAACGAATCCATTCTATACCTTCAACTTTAGCCAAGTTTTCTAATAATTCGGCTAAATTTCTCTTTTTATAAATATCTAAACCGTAATAGGTTAAATCCTGCGCAATAAGAATAAGTTCCTTAACACCGTTTTTAGCCAATTTTTCAGCTTCAATAACCAATTTTTCTATAGGAGTAGAAACGTGTTTACCACGCATAAGCGGTATCGCACAAAAACTACACGGACGGTCGCAACCTTCGGCAATTTTTAAATACGCATAATTTTTTGGAGTTGTAGTTAAACGTTCCCCAATTAATTCGTGCTTGTAGTCTGCACCCAATGCTTTTAATAATAAAGGCAATTCGGTAGTACCAAAAAACTGATCCACGTTCGTAATTTCCTTTTCTAAATCGGGTCTGTAACGTTCGCTTAAGCAACCAGTTACAAAAACTTTATCAACCAAACCTTGTTCCTTTTTATCGGCATATTCCAAAATAGTATTTACCGATTCTTCCTTTGCATTATCAATAAAACCACACGTGTTAATAACAATAATATTCCCTTCATCTTCCTTTGCTTCGTGGGTAACCTCTTTGCCATTCGCTTTAAGTTGGCCCATTAGTACCTCGCTATCGTACACATTTTTAGAACACCCAAGGGTAATTACATTTATCTTATTCTTCTTAACCGATTTGGTTCTCATATCTCAAAGTTCAAAATTCTCTGCAAAATTACTCATTTTAATTTTTAGAAGCACCAGCTACAGGCATTTTTTTAAAAGCTGTTTCCTGCTGTCCGCTGTATCTCCCGATGCGGGAGGATGCCGCTTCCATCAGGGCTAAAGAGTAAAGATTTGGTATTTAATTTATTTTTTTATGTTTATCAGTTGTATTTTAATTTATTATTATATTTGGCTTTTAAATATGTAAATAATTTTAGTCGATATATCTAAAATTATTAAGCAAAATTTGTAATTAAATGTAATTTTAAACTAAACATAATATTAACTTAAAAATCCTAAAAATGAAAATTATTTTTAAATCTATTGCCTTATTATCTGTTCTAATGTTTTCGAGTTGTGCTACAATTATTTCTGGTTCTCGTCAAAATGTTGAAATTACTTCAGAACCAAGTTCGGCTAAAGTTTATATTAACGAAGTTGAAATAGGAAAAACTCCAATTCTAAAAAGTTTAAAAAGAAATCAAGAATATAATCTTTTGTTAGAATTGGATGGTTATGAATCATACGAAACTAAGTTAGTGAAAAAATTTAACGCTTGGTATATTGGAAATATTGCTTTTGGTGGATTAATTGGAGTTATAATAGACCCTATTACTGGAGCTATATATAAATTAAAACCCGAAGAAATTAATAATGCGCCAAAAAGTGGTACAACTTACAATACTTCTGATGGAAGCTTATTTATAAAAATTAGTTTAAATATAGACCCTAAATCCGAGAAAATTGGTCAACTAAATAAAACGGAATAACATATAAAAGCTAAAATTATATATCATATTTTGTGCTAGTAATTAAAAGTTACAAATAAAGAATATAATGGTTAAGTAATTTATTTTTGTTTTAATAAAAAAACCACCTCAAAAAGGTGGTTTTGTTATTTACAACGTATTGTTTTAAAAATGAAAAGAATACGTTAAGCTATACATGTTATTGTTTAAATCTACAACAGCCATATTATTTAATCCAGAACTAAGTAATCTATCGGCGTAGGTTCTTTGGTTGTTTACAAAAGAAGCATCTAGTTTACTTGCTCCAAAACTATAGCCTAAACCTAAAGATAGTGCGGTTAAATCGCCCATAACATCTTTGTTTTTATAAGGAGAGCCTTCCATACGATAACCTCCTCTTAGTGCAAATTGTTTTATAATATATTCACCACCCAAAGCTACAGTAACACTTTTGTCCATTTCGGTAGCAATTTGATTGTTTAATTGCCCATAAAAAGCATTTGTTTTAGGTTTAAATTTAGATTTGGTGTGGTCTTGCGTTGCTACATCTAAACTTAATAATCCTTTTTTGTGAACAAAAGCACCACTTAGTGTTACTTTACTTGCCGTTCTTATTTTATATTCTGGGTAAATATTTATTACATTTGGATCTATGTTATAAATATTATCAACTGTTCTACTCACTACGCGTTGCGATAATTCATCTGTTAAATTCATCCAAGTAGGCGATTGGTAAGAAAATCCTAAACGGATGTTATCTGTTGCTTTTGCAATAGCTCCCACTTGTAAAGATACTCCGTTACCAAAAGTGTGTAGCTCATTATCGAACTGAAAATTTTGCAAGCCTGTTAAAGGACTTCCGTTAGTGCTTTCGAAAAAACTACTGTTCTTAATAAAATCAGAAAAGTGTAGGTTTAAATTAGCACCAAGCATTAATATGTCTTTAAATGAAGTACCAAAATTAAACGTAAATTTACCGTTGTAACCGGTCTCTCTATATACGTTTTCTTGGTAGTAATTTCCGGCAGTTGCATAATTATTTTGGTATAATGTATTATTTGGGTCTGCATCATCAATTGGATTTATAATAAATGCATTATAACCTAAATTAGCTTGTTGTCCGCCAAAATCCCATTCGTCATAATAAAAATAGTCCAAATCGTCTAAAGTAATTCCGTTAGCTTGATTAACAAAATATTGCGAACCCGAATTTAATGAGTTGTTTCCAGAAACGGCTACACTGTTGTTTAAATTTTTAGTGTTTTCGTAATTTAAACCAATGCTAAATTTATTTAAGTCTTTAGAATCATCTTCAAAAATAAACACAATACCTGCTTGGTTTATATCTAGCGTGTTTCTGCGTCTTGTATTTGTGTTTCCGAAATAAGAGCTATTGTTAGCTTTGTTATCATCTGTAATAGATATACTGGCGAAGTTATTGCTAAAAACAACACTTCCTGCAGGGTTAGTACTCATGGCAGATAAATCGCCACCTAATGCTCCAAACGCACCACCCAAAGCTCTGTAACGAGCCGTTCCGTAAATTCCGTCGTTATACCTAAGAATATCTGAGCTTAGCGTTTCTTGTGCCCACGAGGCAGTTCCAGCCAAAAGGCAAAATGTATATAGTATCTTTTTCATAATTTTTATTTATTAACCTCTACCGCCTCTTGAACCTCCAGAACTTCTTCCTCCGCCAGAGCTTCCTCCAGAACTTCTAGAACCGCCTCCAACGCTGCTTCCTCTTGAGCTTCCCGAAGAGGGTGAGCTGCTTCTTGATGGAGTGTAGCTTCTTGAAGGTGAATTAGATCTTGTATTAGAACGCGTATTGCTGTTTATATTTGTATTTGGTCTTGTGCTAGTATCTCTTGTTGGTGCGTAAATTGTATTACGAGTTGTTCCTCTCACGGGTCTTGTAGAAGATCGAATAGGAGTAGTGTTTAATCCTGAATTTCTAGAAGAATTTCTTCCGTTAATACTTGTGTCTTGGTTTGTTGAGTTAGAAGTTCTTCCTCTTCTTCCAGAATTGTAAACTACATCTCTACCGTTATAAAGGTTGTTGTTCCAACCCCAATTATTTCCAGCCCAGCCGTTGTTCCAGCCCCAACCTGGTCCGTAAAAGCTATTCCAACCCCAGTTGTTTCCGTACCAGCCATTCCAACCCCAGTTGTTCCAGCCCATGCCGCCCCAACCCCAGTTGTTTCCGTACCATCCATTCCAACCCCAGTTGTTTCCGTACCATCCGTTCCAGCCCCAATTGTTCCAGCCTATGCCGCCCCAACCCCAGTTATTTCCATACCAGCCATTCCAACCCCAGTTGTTGCCGTACCAGCCGTTATTCCAGCCCATGCCGCCCCAACCCCAGTTGTTGCCCCAGTTATTCCAACCGTTGTTAAAATAATTAATTTCTACATTAGCTCCGTTATTTCCCCAACCTGCGTTTTGGTCAACTCTTCTGTTTTGTGTTACATAAGTAGAATCGTTTTCGTAACCCGAATTGTATTGATTTACATCAGTAAAAATAACAAAGTCATCTTTCATAGATCTAAATTCGTCTTGATAATCAGCTGCATATTCGTTAGTTCTAACTTCTTGTGTTTCGTAACGTTCTACAGGAACAGCTTCAACCGTTCTGTTTGTTCTACCATAAATACCATCGTTCTCGTAATAAGAAGAATTTTGGTAACTACCACACGAGGTTAAAAATAAAGAAAGAAGAGTTGCCATTAAAAAGGCATTCTTTTTTGACGAAATTGGAATTAATTTTTTCATAACGGATATTTTTATTGTTACACAATACAAAAATAGTTAGTTTTGTCGAACTATTTAGTTAAAATATAAATAACAATTTTTGTGCCAAAACATATATAATGAGCAAGAACCTTACAAAGAGAGAAGAAGATTATTCAAAATGGTATAACGAACTAGTTGTCAAGGCAGACTTGGCGGAGAATTCGGGCGTTAGAGGTTGTATGGTTATTAAACCGTATGGCTTTGCTATTTGGGAAAAAATACAAGCAGAATTAGATAGAATGTTTAAAGAAACAGGACATCAAAATGCTTATTTTCCGCTTTTTGTGCCCAAAAGTATGTTTGAAGCCGAAGAAACCAACGCCGAAGGCTTTGCAAAAGAGTGTGCTGTTGTGACTCATTATCGTTTAAAAAATGATGAAGAGCGACCAGGAAAGCTAAAAGTAGATGAAAATGCAAAACTAGAAGAAGAGTTAATAGTTCGTCCTACAAGTGAGGCTATAATTTGGAGTACTTATAAAAATTGGGTGCAATCTTATAGAGATTTACCTTTGTTAATTAACCAATGGGCCAATGTAGTTCGTTGGGAAATGCGTACCCGTTTGTTTTTGCGTACAGCAGAGTTTTTATGGCAAGAAGGGCATACTGCTCACGCTACAAAGGCAGAAGCTATTTCAGAATCGGAACAAATGATGAATGTATATGCCGAGTTTGTAGAAAACTTTATGGCAATACCTGTTGTTAAAGGATTAAAAACAGCATCGGAGCGTTTTGCAGGAGCAGATGAAACCTATTGTATTGAAGCTTTAATGCAAGATGGTAAAGCATTGCAGGCAGGAACTTCGCACTTTTTAGGGCAAAACTTCGCGAAAGCATTTGATGTTAAGTTTACAAATAAAGAAGGTAAACTAGATTATGTTTGGGGAACTTCTTGGGGTGTTTCTACTCGTTTAATGGGTGCGTTGGTTATGACACATTCTGACGATAACGGGTTGGTGTTGCCTCCAAACTTAGCTCCAATACAAGTGGTTATTGTACCTATTTATAGAAACGAAGAACAACTAGAAGCAATTTCAGCGCAAGTAAATGAACTTACAAAAGCTTTGCGTAAAAAAGGAATATCTGTTAAATACGACGACAGAGACACACATAAGCCTGGCTTTAAGTTTAATGAATACGAATTAAAAGGAGTGCCTATTCGAGTTGCTGTAGGTCCTAAGGATCTAGAAAGCGGAACTTACGAAATTGCTCGTAGAGATACTTTAACAAAAGAAGTGGTTGCTAAAGAAGGAGTAGAGCAATATATTGCTGATTTGTTAGAAACCATTCAAACTGATTTATTTAACAAAGCAATAGATTATAGAGCTACACATACAACAGAAGTAAATGACTTTGAGGAATTTAAAGAAATTTTAAATACAAAAGGAGGTTTTGTTTCGGCACATTGGGACGGTACAGCCGAGACCGAAGAGAAAATAAAAGACTTAACAAAAGCAACCATAAGATGTATTCCTTTAGACCGTAAAGAAGAAGAGGGAAGCTGTGTGTTTACTGGTACTAAGAGTGCGGGCAGAGTGTTGTTTGCGAAAGCATATTAAAAAAAAACAAAAAAACATTTAGGTACATTTGTATAAATAAAAAATAGTTGTATTTTTGCACCCGCAATAAGCAATTAATGGTCCGTTCGTCTATCGGTTAGGACGCATGGTTTTCATCCATGTAAGAGGGGTTCGATTCCCCTACGGACTACAAATGATTTATTGGCCCGTTCGTCTATCGGTTAGGACGCATGGTTTTCATCCATGTAAGAGGGGTTCGATTCCCCTACGGGCTACAATTAGTTGTAAATAAGTTTTGTAAAATAGAAGTTTGGTGTCTCGAATTTTTGTTTTATTAGTTAAAACCAAAGTGAATAAGCAATTGTTTATGGGAGGTTTTTCTTTTTTAACTAGTAGTTTATAAATAATTATTACAATTAAAAAAAGAAAGAAATGGCAAATCACAAGTCAGCTTTAAAAAGAATTAGAAGCACAGAAAAGAAAAGAGTTTTAAACAAATATCAGCACAAAACAACTCGTAATGCTATTAAAGGTATTCGTTTGTCTGAAAACAAAGCAGAAGCTCAAGCTCAATTACCAAACGTTGTTGCAATGATTGATAAATTAGCAAAAAAGAATATTATACACGCCAATAAAGCGTCTAACTTAAAATCTAAATTAACACGTCAGGTAGCTGCTATGTAATTTTAGAAAGTTATAAAACTTTAAAGCCTCCTATTTTAGGGGGCTTTTTTTATATATGTTATGCTAGTGTAAATAAATTTTTTATGCTGTTTTTGGTAACAAAATAAAGCGTACATTTGCACCTTTAAAATAAAGAGTTCATGACATCTATTAGAAACATTGCTATTATAGCACACGTTGACCACGGTAAGACTACTTTGGTAGACAAAATTATGTATCATTGCCAACTGTTTCGTGACAACGAAAACACAGGAGATTTAATCTTAGACAATAATGACTTGGAGCGTGAAAGAGGTATTACAATTACTTCTAAAAACGTTTCGGTTACTTATAAAGGTACAAAAATTAATATTATTGACACTCCTGGTCACGCCGATTTTGGTGGTGAAGTAGAGCGTGTATTAAACATGGCCGATGGTGTGTGTTTATTAGTAGATGCTTTTGAAGGACCTATGCCACAAACACGTTTTGTTTTGCAAAAAGCAATCGATTTAGGCTTAAAACCTTGTGTGGTTATTAATAAAGTGGATAAAGAAAACTGTACACCAGAAGAGGTGCACGAAAAAGTTTTCGACTTAATGTTTGAATTAGGTGCTACAGAAGAGCAATTAGACTTTCCTGCGGTTTATGGTTCTGCCAAAAACAACTGGATGTCTGACCATTGGGAAAATGTAACAGAAAATGTTGAACCATTATTAGATATGGTTTTAAACAATGTTCCTGCTCCTAAAGTATCAGAAGGTACACCACAAATGTTAATAACATCTTTAGACTTTTCTAGTTTTACAGGTCGTATTGCAATTGGAAGATTACAAAGAGGTGTTTTAAAAGAAGGAATGACTATTTCTTTGGTAAAACGCGATGGAAAAATTATAAAGTCAAAAATAAAAGAACTTCATACTTTTGAAGGTTTAGGTCGTATAAAAGTAGAAGAAGTTGTTGCAGGTGATATTTGTGCAATTGTTGGTTTAGAAGGTTTTGAAATTGGTGATACGGTTGCCGATGCAGAAAACCCTGAAGCTTTAAAAACAATTGCTATTGATGAGCCTACAATGAGTATGTTGTTTACTATTAATGATTCACCTTTCTTTGGTAAAGAAGGTAAATTTGTTACATCAAGACACATTAAAGATCGTTTGGCAAAAGAGTTAGAAAAAAACTTAGCCCTTAGAGTAAATGATACAGATAGTGCAGATAAGTTTTTAGTTTTTGGGCGTGGTGTATTGCACTTGTCTGTACTTATAGAAACCATGCGTAGAGAAGGGTATGAGTTACAAATTGGTCAGCCACAAGTTATTATAAAAGAAATTGATGGTAAAAAATGTGAGCCAATTGAGGAACTTACAATTGATTTGCCAGAAAACCTTTCAGGTCGTGCAGTAGAATTTGTAACGCAACGTAAAGGTGAAATGTTAAGTATGGAGCCAAAAGGAGAGCGTATGATTGTTAAATTCAACATACCATCTCGTGGTATAATTGGTTTACGTAACCAATTATTAACGGCTACTGCTGGTGAGGCAATTATGACACACCGTTTTATAGAATACCAACCTTTTAAAGGTGAAATCCCAGGACGTCAAAGTGGTTCATTAATATCTATGGAAAACGGAAAGGCAATTCCTTATTCTATTGATAAATTACAAGACAGAGGTAAGTTCTTTGTTGATCCTAACGAAGATATTTACGAAGGACAGGTAATTGGTGAAAACTCTCGTGGTGATGATATGACGGTTAACGTTACAAAAACTAAAAAGTTAAGTAACGTTCGTTCATCTGGAGCAGACGATAAAGCACGTATTGTTCCTGCTATTAAGTTCTCTTTAGAAGAAGCGTTGGAATACATTCAAAAAGACGAGTATGTTGAGGTAACACCTAAATCACTTCGTTTAAGAAAAATTTATTTGAGTGAAAACGAGCGTAAACGTAATAAAATTTCTTAATTTATTTATTTTATTTGATACTAAAAAACTTGTCTTAATCGGCAAGTTTTTTTTTGCTTTATGTTTATTCTATTTTTTATCTTTACATATATATTAAAATTATGAATACTCTTTTACACTGGGAAACTGTTTTTGCTACAAAGGCCGAAAATGAAGTAAGCTGGTTTCAACCTAATCCAAAACCTTCAGTTAATGCTTTTTTATCCTTGCAACTACCTAAAAATGCTGCAATAATAGAAGTAGGAGGGGGCGATAGTTATTTTATAGATACACTTTTAAATTTAGGATATACAAATCTTACTTTATTAGATATTTCGGCAAATGCCATAGAAAGAGCTAAAAAACGTTTGGGTGAAAAAGCACAAAGTGTCAATTTTATTGTTTCTGATGTTTTGGAATTTAAGCCAACTATGCAGTATGACTTTTGGCACGATAGAGCTTCGTTTCATTTTCAAACGGAAGAAAATAGTATTTTAAAATACGTAAAAAATGTTGAAAATGCAGTAAAAGAAAATGGTTTTATGCTATTAGCTACTTTTTCTAAAGAAGGTCCTTTAAAATGCAGTGGTTTGCCTATAACTCAGTACAACGCAACTACTTTGAATGAATTGTTTAAAACTCATTTTAAACAAAAAGAAAGCTTTACTCATGTGCATGATACGCCATTTGGCTCCACGCAACAGTTTATTTTTTCTATGTTTAGTAAAAGAGAATTGTTTTAACAAAAAAAAGTCCCTAAAAAAGGAACTTTAATTTATTTATCTATGGAGCCTAAAACCCGCTTCATAAAATCGTTAATAGCAGTTTTTTTGTCTTGTCCGTCTTTTATCATTTTATGCACTTCAATTGCTCCGTATATATTTGATATCAGTTCACCAATTACATCAAGCTCTTCATCTTTTAAAGAAGCAACTTCTGTTATAGATTCAAGTACATCAACGGTTTCCAACAAGTAGTCTACATCATTTTCTTCAACAAACTGAGTAAGTTGTTTAATTACAGGTAATTTCATAGCTATAAAACTTCGTTAACTAACGCTGTTAAAACTTCCATTTTATTAGTCTGAGTCTGGTTTACTAATTTCCCATTTTTAAAAGTAGCAAAAGTAGGTAAGTTGTTCACATTTGCCATTTTTCTAGATTCTGGATATTTCTCAGCATCAACCATTAAAAATGGAGTAGTGGTATGGTCTGTTCCTAATTTTTTAAACTTTGGTTTCATTATTCTACAATTACCACACCAAGTAGCCGAAAATTGAACTACTACTGTTTCATTGCTTGCTACAATTTCAGCTAAATTGTCTTGTTCTATTTCTGAAAACATATTTCTTAATTTTAAAGGTTAAAATAACTGCCCTAAATAATTAGGGCAGTTAAAATTATTTAGTGTTTTGCTAAGTAGTCAGCAGTACTGTTACGGTCAGCTTTCATAGCGTCTTTTCCTTCTTCCCAGTTTGCAGGACAAACTTCCCCATTGGTTTGTACGTGAGTATAAGCATCAATTAAACGAATGTACTCATTTACATTTCTACCCAATGGC
>CBFIIG010000064.1:0-10044 GCA_965662615.1 Flavobacterium sp. | reverse complement strand
ACTGTTTTGCATAAAGCTCAACAATCATTACGTCTTCGTCTTCGTCAACAAACATAATATTATTCCATGTATATAGTCCGTATAAAATTAATACCGTTAAAACTACAACAGGAACAGCAGTCCATACTAACTCTAATTTAGTACTATCTGAAAAATATAATGCTTTTTGACCTTCTTTACCTCTATATTTAAAAGCAAAATAATGCAATAAAAATTGAGTTAAAAACTGAACAATAAAAATCAACACCATAGATATCATCATTAAGCGATCATAATCTATACCGTGTTCTGATGCAGGAGTACCTAAAACTAAATCATTCCAAGCAATAAGTCCGTAAATAGTAAAAATGTATAAGAATACTAAAAAAGCAAACATCAAATAACCTTGTGTTTGGTTATCCTTATCATTAGCTAAAGTGCCATCATCTACATGTGCACCAATTTGCGTTAAATCGAATATTTTAGTCAATTGCCATACTGCAACACCAATTAAAACTAAAACAAAAAATATCAATAAACTTGTCATGTGTTTATTTCTTTAAAATATTAATAATGAAAATGTTTGCTTTCTCCCATATACGGATTGCGATTTGCAATAAGCGGAGCTTTTGTAAGTGCTGTAAAAACAACAAATATAAAAAGACCTAAGAAGAAAAGTATAGCGCTTATTTCTGGAATTCCGATAGACCATTGCTCTCCTACAGTTGCAGGATAAATCATCATGTAGAAATCCATATAATGTCCAAATAAAATAACAGTACCTGCACCAACAACTATCCATGTAAGACGTTTGAAGTCTGCATTCATTAAAATAAGTAATGGAAAGATAAAGTTTAAAGCCAACATACCAAAAAACGGTAATTTGAAGTGCTCAATACGTGTTACAAAATACGTTACCTCTTCTGGAATATTAGAATACCAAATTAACATAAATTGAGAGAACCAAAGGTACGTCCAGAAAATTGATATACCGAACATAAATTTAGCTAAATCGTGTATATGACTTTTATTCACTTCTTCTAAATAACCTTTAGATTTTAAGTATAAAGTAATCATTGTAATGGCAGTTATACCAGATACAAAGAAACTTGCAAATACGTACCAACCAAATAAAGTTGAATACCAGTGTGGATCTACAGACATTATCCAATCCCAAGACATAATAGACTCTGAAATAATAAACAATACTAAGAACAGTGCTGAAAGGTTGAAACTCTTTTTAAAGAATCTGTTATCTGTTGCATTGTCTTGCGCAATTGAATATTTTCTTGATAAGAATCTGTATCCGTTCCAAATGATTAAGAAAATAGCTGCTCTTATTAAAAAGAAAGGTACATTTAAATAACCTGATTTGGCTTGAATTAGTTTATCGTGTGCTACTACATCAGCATCCATCCATGTAAATAAGTGATTCATGTGCGAACCTGTTAAAACAAGAATAATAAAGAAAATAATAGAACCCGGTAATAAATAAGCTGTTATACCTTCCATTACTCTGAAAAGAACAGGTGACCATCCCGCTTGTGCTGCAAATTGAATAGCGTAAAAAGCTAAAGCACCCACAGACAATAACATAAAAAAGATACAAGCTACATAAACAGCAGCCCAAGGCTTGTTTTGCAATTGGTGTAACGTATGCTCTAAGTGTCCTGCATGATCGTCATGAGCATCTGCTTTATGAGCATCGCCATGAGCGTTTGCTGCATGCGTATCAGCAGCATGACCATGTGCGTCAGCTGCATGAGCATCGTGAGCAGCCTCATGATGGTGGTCGTTTTGCATTAAAGCCTTAACATCTTCTACGGTAGAAGGAGCATTCACAAAAGAGAATACAATACCTACTAAACCAAGTGCCATAAGCACAAAAGAAAACGTTTTTAATTTACTTGAAAATGTGTACATATCAATGATTTTCAAAAATGAGTTTTATTTTAATTCAGATTTTAATTTTAGGACATAGTCCGCAACTTGCCAACGCTCTTCTTGAGTTAATTGGTTTGCATGTGAACCCATAGAGTTTAAACCATAAGTAACTACGTGGTAAATACTACCGTCTGTAATTACTCGATCTTTATAACTAGGAACTCCTAAGAATTTTTCTCTTTCTACTAATATACCTTTACCGTCTCCTTTGTCACCGTGACAAACAGCACAATAAATTCCGTATAGTTCTTGTCCTTTATCCATGTTTCTTGACAAACTATCTAAAGGCGACTTTAAAGTGGCTTTAGCTAATTCATACCCTTCGGTAGTATTAGGAATTTCGTAAGGAACGAAACCTCTTTTAATACTTCCTTCAGCAGGAATTTGACCTTCTTTACCGTTTTTAAATGCATCACTTTCTGCATACGTTTCATATGCAACAGATTCGTACATGTTTGGAAAAAACTGATAGTTAGGCTTCGCCTTATCTTGGCAAGAAACCAAAGCAAGTGTAACTCCAACTACAACGACTATTTTTTGTAAGCTTTTCATATCTTGATATTAATGCTTTTCGATTACTTTTATCTCTACAGCTCCAGTTTTTTCAAAAAACGAAACCATTTCTTGCTCATCTCCATGAACATTTACTTCCATAAGGAACATGTCATCTGTTGTTCTAACATCTGGATTTTCTGCTTGTTTAAAAGGCCATAATTTACTTCTCATATAAAAAGTAATAACCATAAGGTGAGCTGCAAAAAACACAGTAAGTTCAAACATAATAGGCACAAAGGCAGGCATGTTATCTATAAAACTAAAACTTGGTTTACCTCCAATATCTTGAGGCCAGTCTTGAATCATTATAAAATTCATCATAGAAGCGGCAACAGATAAACCTACAATACCATATAAAAATGATGCTATAGCTAAACGAGTTGGTGCAAGTCCCATTGCTTTGTCTAAACCGTGAACAGGAAAAGGTGTAAATACCTCTTCAATATGATGGTGCGCTTCCATTGTTTGCTTTACAGCATCCAAAAGAATGTCATCATCATTATATAGTGCGTGTATAACTTTAGTGCTCATAATTATTAGTGATTATCAGAATTATGTCCATTATCTCTTTGTCTTTTGAAATTGTCACCAGATGTTTTAAGAATAGTCTTAACTTCTGCTTGAGCAATTACTGGGAAACTTCTAGAGTATAATAAAAACAATACAAAGAAGAAACCAATAGTACCTATAAATATACCTGCATCTACAAAAGTAGGCTGGAACATTGTCCATGAAGAAGGTAAATAATCTCTGTGTAATGAAGTAACGATAATTACAAAACGCTCAAACCACATTCCGATGTTTACCACTAACGAAATAATAAATGAAGCCATAATACTTGTACGTATTTTTTTGAACCACATTACTTGCGGAGAAATAACATTACATGTCATCATTAACCAATACGACCACCAGTAAGGTCCTGTAGCACGGTTAAGGAATGCGTATTGTTCGTACTCAACACCAGAATACCAAGCAACAAACAGCTCTGTAATATAAGCACAACCTACAATAGATCCTGTTATCATTACTACTAAGTTCATTAACTCAATGTGTTGTACTGTAATATAAGCTTCTAGGTTAGAAACTTTTCTCATTATAATAAGCAAGGTATTTACCATGGCAAAACCAGAGAAAATAGCTCCTGCTACGAAATAAGGAGGAAGAATAGTTGTGTGCCATCCCGGTATAACCGAAGTAGCAAAGTCAAACGATACAATGGTGTGAACCGAAAGTACAAGTGGTGTAGCTAAACCTGCTAATACCAAAGATACTTCTTCAAAACGTTGCCAGTCTTTAGCACGTCCACTCCATCCGAATGATAATATACTGTAAACTCTTTTTGTAAAAGGTGTAATTGCTCTATCTCTAAGCATTGCAAAGTCAGGTAAAAGACCAGTCCACCAGAAAACTAATGATACAGATAAATACGTAGAAATTGCAAATACGTCCCAAAGAAGTGGAGAGTTAAAGTTTACCCATAACGAACCAAATTGGTTTGGAATTGGTAATACCCAGTATCCTAACCATGGACGACCCATGTGAATAATTGGGAATAAACCTGCTTGCATAACCGAGAATATGGTCATAGCTTCCGCAGAACGGTTAATTGCCATTCTCCATTTTTGACGAAATAATAAAAGTACAGCTGAAATAAGTGTACCGGCGTGACCAATACCTACCCACCAAACAAAGTTGGTAATATCCCAGGCCCAACCTACTGTTTTATTTAAACCCCAAGTACCAATACCGGTACTTACAGTATAAATCATACAACCTACTCCGTATAGGAAAGCTGCTAGTGCAATTGAAAATACAATCCACCATTGTTTATTTGCTCTACCTTCTACAGGTGCAGCTACATCTACCGTTACGTCATGGTAAGATTTATCACCTATGACTAAAGGTTTTCTAATGGGTGCTTCGTAATGAGACGACATATCCTTTTATATTGATTTGTTACTACTATTATTTTTCGTTTCTAACTTTAACGTGATAGAATACATTTGGTTTTGTTCCTACATGCTCTAATAAGTGATACATACGGTCGCTTTCTGCTAAATGAGCAACTTGACTTTCTTTATCATTAACATCTCCAAATACCATGGCTCCACTAGAACAAGCAGAAGAACATGCTGTTTGGAATTCTCCATCTTTAATCAACCTACCTTCGCGTTTCGCTTCTAGTATAGTTGATTGTGTTTTTTGAATACACATAGAACATTTTTCCATAACTCCACGTGAACGAACGTTTACATCAGGGTTTAATACCATACGACCTAAATCATTATTCATATGGAAATCAAACTCATCGTTTTGGTTGTATAAGAACCAGTTAAAACGACGTACTTTATATGGACAGTTGTTTGCACAATAACGAGTACCTACACAACGGTTATAAGCCATTTGGTTTTGACCTTGACGACCGTGAGAAGTAGCTGCAACAGGACAAACTGTTTCACATGGTGCGTGGTTACAGTGCTGACACATAACTGGCTGGAAAGCAACCTGAGGATTCTCAGATGGATCTTCCATAGCAGATAATGTATCTACAGAATCAAATAAACCTGTTGTTTCTTCTTTTAAAGTAACATCACCTTTAAATGTTTCTTGAGAAGAGTAGTATCTATCAATACGCAACCAGTGCATATCTCTACTACGTCTAATTTCATCTTTACCAACTACTGGCACATTGTTTTCCGCGTGGCATGCAATAACACATGCTCCACAACCCGTACAAGCGTTTAAGTCTATAGAAAGATTAAAATGATGTCCAACCGTACGGTCAAATTCATCCCATAAATCTACTTCTGTAGCTAAAACTTCTTGGTGATCTAAAGACACAACTGGCTGAATGTTCCATTCTTTAGTATCTTTAGTATTAAATATTTCTAGGGTAGTTTCTTTGATGATATCACCTCTACCCATTAATGTTTTTTGCAATTGAACACAAGCAAATTCATGCTCCCCTTCTGCTTTTGTTAATATAACCGACTGGTTAGCATTTGCATTAGCATATAAAGTATAAGCGTTAACTCCTACTTGCATTTCTTCTTTAATTCCGGCTCTTTTACCGTAACCAAAAGCCAAACCAACAGTACCAACTGCTTGACCTGGTTGCACAACTACAGGAACATTTTCTAAAGTAGCATTGCCTACTTTTAAAGTTGCATAACTACCATTCATTCCTCCGTTTGCAACATTCCAGTTTGACAGTTCGTATTTCTCAGCATCTGCTTTAGCAACTGTTACATAATTGTCCCAAGAAACACGTGTAATAGGATCTGGAAACTCTTGTAACCAAGGGTTATTTGCTTGTTGACCGTCACCCATTCCTGTTTTAGAATAAAGCACCAAGTCCATTCCTTTTGATTTAGCACTTGCTAAATTAGAAACAGCAGAAGCAACATCAACACTATTTGCAGAAAGAGCTGAAGGCTCAGAAACAGTAAAACCATCGTGTACTGCTTTGTTCCACGATTTTCCTGCTAAATAAGTAGCAGAAAAAGATTTTAAATAATCGTAATACGTTCCCGCACTACCTAACAACGCTAAAATTACATCTTGTAATTGTTTGGTGTCAAACAATGGACGAATTGTTGGCTGTGTAATACTATAATGTCCTCTAGTCATCATAACATCTCCCCAAGACTCTAAATAATGAGGCATAGGAGCTGCCATTGAAGTAAGAAGTGCAGTTTCGTCTTCTTTTAATGTAAAAGAAACCGAAGTTTTTACTTTTTTAAGTGCTGCAACAAATTGTTTGTTGTCTGCATAAGAATACGCTGGGTTAACACCTGCTAAAAGAACAGTACCAACTGAACCAGCAGCCATATCTTTTACTAAAGCATCAAATGCTTTTGCATCTCCCTGACGTGTTAATTTTGTATGTGATGGCATAAATGCCGTTGCTGCTAATTTTTGATTTATTGCTAAAACCAATAATTGAGCGTCTTTGTCATCTAATCCTGTTACAACAACTCCGTTGCTACCTGCTTGCACTAATTGCTGAGCTGCTTTAGCAACATCTGCATCACCTTTAGTCATCTTTGCTCCGTTAGAAGCACCCATAACCGCATCGTATAATTTAACTAATGCTTTCTTTTGGTCTGCAATTGTTACAGGAATACGCTTGTCTGCATTAGCACCTGCTAAAGACATGTTAGCTTCTATTTGAATATGTTTAGACATTTTCCCATTTTTAGGAACACGCCCTTTAGCATATCCAGCATCATATCCTCCACCTTGCCAGTCTCCAAGAATATCTGCACCAACAGATACAATTAAATCAGCTTTAGAAAAATCATAACCTGCTAAACCACGCACACCATAAACGGCTTCAAAAGCATCTAGAGCATTTGAATCTGAAATAGCATCGTAAATAACATGCTTTAATGTTGGATATTGAGTTGCAAGTTGAGCGATTAAAGCTGTAGTAGACGGACTTGCCATTGTTGGAGTAACCAATGCAACAGCTGTACCTTCTGCTTTTGCTTTTTCTAAACTTGATTTTAATTTTGAAATCACATCGCCCCAAGCCGCTTCTTTACCAGCTACTTTTGGTTTTTGCAATCTTAAACTATCGTATAAAGACAATACCGAAGCATGCACACGAGCATTAGCTCCAGAAATTGCACCTTCTAATTTATTGTTTTCTATTTTAATTGGACGACCTTCTCTTGCTTTTATTAAAACGTTTGCAAAATCATAACCATCTGCAATTGTAGTTGCATAATAATCTGCAATACCCGGAATAATAGATTCTGGTTGAACTACATAGGGAATAGATTTTACAACAGGTCCTTCACACGCTGCTAAAGATGCTGCCGCAGTACTAAAACCTACGTACTTTAAAAAGTCTCTTCTTGAAGTTGAACTAGATGATAAATTTTCTTTATCACCTAAAAAAGAATCCACTGGAATTTCCTCTGCAAACTCATTGTTTTTCAAAGAATCCATAATTGGACTATTCTGATCTAGTTCCTCAACACTTTTCCAATATTTTTTATTTGATGCCATATCCTATACTATATATTAGCTTCTTAAATTTATTATTAATAGTGACACTTACCACATTCTAAACCACCCATTTGAGCTGCTGTCAATTTCTCAACACCATACTTTTTAGATAATTCTTCGTGTATTTTTGTGTAATATGCGTTGTCTTCTACTTTAACGTTTGTTTCTCTGTGGCAATTGATACACCAACCCATTGTTAGTGGTGAGTGTTGGCTCATAATTTCCATTTCTTCAACAGGACCGTGACACGTTTGACATTCAACTCCCGCAACAGAAACGTGTTGTGAGTGATTAAAGTAAACAAAATCTGGTAAGTTGTGAATACGAACCCATTTTACTGGCTTCGTTTTTCCTGTATATGCTTGTGAAGATGGATCCCAACCTACTGCATCATACAATTTTTTAATTTCATCGTTATAATTTACGCCAAACTCATTTCCTTCAGCTAATGTTTCTGGTGCAACCTCAGCAATGTTTTTATGACAGTTCATACAAACATTTAAAGAAGGTATGTTAGAATGTTTAGATGTACGCGCTGCCGAGTGACAGTATTTACAATCTATCTCATTGTCTCCTGCGTGAATACGATGCGAATAATGTATTGGCTGAACAGGCTCGTAACCCTGATCTACACCAACTTGCATTAAGAAACCATAAACAAAATAGGCTGACATTAATAAAAACATTACTACCGACACAAATACCAAGAAATTGTTTTTTGCGAATGCTTGCCAAATAGGCATTGATTTTTCTTTTTGAGCAACCTCTAATCCGTTTGCTTTAGCAATCTTAGTCAACACTTTGTTTACCATTACTAGCATCACTACTAATACTGCTAAAACCAATGAAAGAATAGCTAAAATTAAATCATTTGAACTACTTGAGGCAGCAGCTCCAGAAGCTCCTTCAGCACCTGCAACAGCAACAACCGGTTCTGGCTTAGGCTGCATTACATATGCCAAAACATCATCAATATCCGTATTAGACAATTGAGGAAAAGCGGTCATTGCCACTTGATTGTACTCATTAAAAATCTTAACTGCATCAGCATCACCCGACTTAATTAAAGCCGAACTATTTTTGATCCAACTATACAACCATTCACGGTCGTATTTGTCTGCCACTCCTCTAAGAGCTGGCCCAGTAGATTTTGCGTCTAATTTGTGACATGCAGCACAATTTGCATTAAACAACTCTTTTCCTTTTACTGCATCACCTGCACCAGCAGCAGCTTCTGGAGCTGCATCTTGAGCAAACACTGATAGTGTAAAGGATAGCGATAATGCTATGCTGTAAAAAATCCCTGAAAACGATTTACGGTTACCCACC
Source organism: Flavobacterium sp. (assembly GCA_965662615.1). Classification (GTDB taxonomy): domain Bacteria; phylum Bacteroidota; class Bacteroidia; order Flavobacteriales; family Flavobacteriaceae; genus Flavobacterium. The sequence goes on along the minus strand of CBFIIG010000064.1, from coordinate 1,218 downwards.
TTTTTCATATTTATTTGTGTTATCAACTTCGTTTGGTACAGTTTTAGTTATTATAAACTAAACAATACATTATTTATAAACTTGCACAAAAATACAATATTCAACCTATTATTAAAACCATAATTTTATCTTAATTCATAATTTATATTTATTCTAAATAAATCAGTTGGTATAAATAATTTTCAAAAAATTGTAGTTTTGTAGGGAATAAATTCAGTATCAGTAATTAACATACAAATGAAAAATATATTTTTAATTTTAACACTAACTTATAGCCTCTTTTCGTACTGTCAACAAAGCACAATTACAGTTGAGCAAGACCCTTTTTTTGAAACATTGCTTAACGCAAAAATGAAGCAAAACGAAAAGGAAGATTTAAAAGACAAATATAAGGTACAAGTTTTTTACGGTGAAAACCAAGAGTGTAGGGCTTTTTTGACTCAGTTTAAAAGAGATTTTAAAGAAGTAGAAAGCACAATAGTTTACACTAACCCTTCATTTAAGGTTTGGGCAGGAAATTTTGAAACCCGACTAGAAGGTGAAAAACTTTTAAAAGAACTAAAAACCAATTTCCCAACTGCTTTACTAATAAAGCCAAGTAAATAAATGCGTCTGCGTTTATGCTTATTAGTTTTATTAACTACTTTTGGGTGTTACGGTCAAAAGAAAGATAGTATTGTTACCGCTTTAAACGAAGTATTATTAACTAAGGTTAAAAAAAGATCCGTCACTAACTTTGAGCCGCAAGAAATTAGAACTATTTCTAAAAAAAAAATAGAGAATTCTAATGCACAAACCACTGCCGATTTACTTTTAAACTCAGGCGAATTACATGTACAAAAATCACAACAAGGCGGCGGAAGCCCTGTTATTAGAGGTTTTGAAGCTAGCAGAATTTTACTTGTAATAGATGGCATTAGAATGAACAATCTTATGTATCGTTCTGGTCATTTACAAAACAGTATTACTGTAGATCAAAACAGTTTAGAAAAATTAACCCTATTTTATGGTCCAACCGCAACAATATATGGTAGCGATGCATTGGGGGGTGCTTTACATTTTGAAACCATTAAAACGACTTTTAATCCTAAAAAAAATGAGTTAAAGGGAAGAGTTTCGAGTCGTTTTGGCAGTGTAAATTCAGAAAAAAACGGAAGTTTTAATCTCAACTATTCATCTGAAAAATGGTCAAGCGTAACCGCTTTTTCGTATTCCGAT
>CBFIIG010000063.1:0-10118 GCA_965662615.1 Flavobacterium sp. | reverse complement strand
TAGCAAAAGAGCGTTTCAATAATTTTGATAACCAACCACTTACCTACTCTTTCCCTAAGCATTTTAATGGGGAGTCACCAAAAATAGACACTTCTAAACCACGTCCAAAAGCGGCAATTATTAGAGAAAAAGGAAGTAACAGTGAGCGTGAAATGGCTAACGCTATGTATTTAGCTGGTTTTGATGTAAAAGATGTTCACATGACCGATTTAATTTCGGGTAGAGAAAATTTAGAAGAAATTCAGTTTATAGGGGCTGTTGGTGGTTTTTCTAATTCTGATGTTTTAGGAAGTGCAAAAGGTTGGGCTGGTGCTTTTTTATATAACGAAAAGGCAAAAACAGCACTTAAAAACTTCTTTGATAGAGAAGACACACTTTCGGTTGGAATTTGTAACGGCTGCCAATTATTTATGGAATTAGAAGTGATAAATCCGGAACATAAAGTACACGGGAAAATGACTCATAACACCTCGAACAAACACGAAAGTGGCTTTACGTCTGTTAAAATTCAGAAAAACAACTCGGTTATGCTTTCTAGTTTAGAAGGCAGCACGTTGGGTGTTTGGATTTCGCACGGAGAAGGAAAATTTAAATTACCAGAAAACGAAAGCGCTTATAATATTGTTGGTAAATACGGTTATGAAAGCTACCCTGCAAACCCGAACGGTTCTGATTATAACACAGCGATGCTATGTGATACAACAGGCCGTCATTTGGTTATGATGCCACATATTGAGCGTTCTACTTTCCCTTGGAACTGGGCAAATTATCCAGATGCAAACAAAAACGATCAAGTTTCTCCTTGGTTAGAAGGATTTGTAAACGCTAGAAAATGGATTGAAAATAAGTAATATTTTATTACGCTAACTATTTTAAAAAAGGCTGTCAAAAAAATGACAGCCTTTTTTATTAAGTAAATTAATGTTTTTTCAATTAAATCAATTGCTTTTTAAACTGTAAATACCTAGTTTCATTTTATTTTTTCTATTTTTGAAGTAAATTAAATTTTTATAAAAATGGCACAAATAACTTTAGGTGGAAACCCAATAGATACAAATGGAAACCTTCCAGCAATAGGAACAAAATTAACCGATTTTAAATTGGTAAAAGAAGATTTATCAATAGCTACTTTAGCCGATTTTAGTGGTAAAAGAGTGGTTTTAAATATTTTCCCGAGTATAGATACAGGAACTTGTGCAGCATCGGTTAGAAATTTTAACAAACAAGCTTCACAATTACAAAATACAGAAGTACTTTGTGTTTCTAGAGATTTGCCGTTTGCACAAAAACGATTTTGTGGAGCAGAAGGCTTAGAAAACGTTACCAACTTATCAGATTTTAATACAGGTGCTTTTGGAAAAGATTTAGGTTTAGAAATTACAAACGGTCCATTGGCAGGTTTACACTCTAGAGTAGTTTTGGTTTTAGACGAAAACGGAACTGTACTTCATGCTGAACAAGTTGGCGAAATTGCAGATGAACCAAATTACGATGCGGCTTTAGCAGTACTATAATTATAATGGGAGAAAAATTTCAAAAAGACGAAGCTTTCTTTTCTGGAAGACTTAAAAGTTTAAAATTTGCTGTTTTAGGTGCTTATAAATTAGCCACCACAGAACACAGTATAATGTCGCAACTTAGCATAGCTGCTGTTGTTACTACTTTAGGTTTTTATTTTTCAATAACTAAAACAGAATGGCTAATTCAAATTTTAGTAATTGGGTTGGTTTTAAGTATTGAAGGATTAAATACAGCTGTTGAAAAAATAGCCGATTTTATTCATCCCGAATTTCATGAACGCATTGGTTTTATTAAAGATATAGCTGCAGGAGCAGTTTTTTTTGCAGCTATGACTGCAATTGCTGTTTTTTTTATCATCTATATCCCCTATTTTATTTCTTAATTCATTTACATGGCAAAAGTTAAAAAAGATAATTCAGACTCTTCAAAACCTAAAAAACCTAGGAAACTAAATAAGCAACAAAAATTCTTATTAGGTATATTAATTATACTTATTAGTTTAGCTGTTTTACTATCGTTTATCTCTTACTTATATACAGGAAGTTTCGACCAAAGCGAGGTTTCTCAATTAACAGACCGAAATGAAAAAGTATCTAATTGGCTAGGTAAAATAGGAGCTTCAATATCCGAATTATTCATTTTTGATGGTTTTGGTGTAGGCTCATTTTTATTTATTCGTGTGTTATTTTTAGCCGGATTGTATTGGATACTTGATTTAGGTTGGGGAAAGCTTAAGAAAACATTTTTTTGGGACTTATTTGCTATTTTACTTGTAGCCATAACATTTGGTTTTTTCAATAAATCGAATCCTATTTTAGGAGGTACAGTTGGTTATGAATTAAACTTATTTCTACAAGACTATATTGGTAAAATTGGCGTAGGCTTATTGTTGCTTCTAGGATTTTCTATTTTTGCCATATTTAGATTTAATTTTACTGTAGAACAAATTAGTTTGTGGTTTACAAAAACTAAAAAAACTTTAACCGAAGATGTTAAAAACGAATTTAACAAAGCTAAAACAATTAGTACAGATTTAGAAGCAGAAGAAAAAGAAGAAATAGCTTTAGAGAAAAAGGAAAAACTATTTGAAATTAGAGAAGACGAAGAAGCTATTTCTAAAATAGAATTAAAGCCAACTTCTAGTTTCGAAATTAATAAAGAGGATTTAAAGCCAACCATAGCAATGTCTTCAACTCCACAATTAAAAAAAGAAGAACCTATAACAGAACCTGAACCATCTTTGGTTGAAGAAAAAGAAACAACTACATTGGAGTCTGAATTTGTTATAGAAGCTACAGTTGAAGAAGAAACGTTCGAGGAAAATCTATCGGCAAAATTGGTACAAGACTTTGGGGAATTCGACCCAACTTTAGACTTGTCTAGTTTTAAAATGCCAACTTTAGACCTTTTAAAAGAATATTCTTCTGGCGGAATAACAGTAGATCAGGCAGAATTAGAAGAAAACAAAAACCGAATTGTAGATACTTTAAAAAACTATAATATTGGAATTTCTAGCATAAAGGCAACAGTTGGGCCAACAGTAACTTTATATGAAATTGTTCCAGAAGCAGGTATTCGTATTTCTAAAATTAAAAATTTAGAAGACGATATTGCCCTTTCTTTAGCCGCACTTGGAATTCGTATTATTGCCCCAATACCTGGTAAAGGAACAATTGGTATAGAAGTACCAAATAATAAGCCAACAATGGTTTCTATGAAAAGTGTAATTGCATCTCCTAAGTTTCAACAAGCCGAAATGGAATTACCTATAGCTTTGGGTAAAAACATTTCTAATGAAACATTTGTGGTTGACTTAGCTAAAATGCCCCACTTACTAATGGCAGGTGCAACTGGACAAGGAAAATCGGTGGGTTTAAATGCTATTTTAACTTCACTTTTATACAGCAAACACCCCGCAGAAGTAAAATTTGTTTTGGTTGACCCTAAAAAAGTAGAACTGACACTTTTTAATAAAATCGAACGTCATTATTTAGCAAAATTACCCGATACAGAAGATGCAATTATTACAGATAACAGCAAAGTAATCAATACTTTAAACTCGCTTTGTATAGAAATGGATAACCGTTATGACTTGCTTAAAGATGCAATGGTTAGAAATTTAAAAGAATACAACGAAAAGTTTAGAAATAGAAAACTTAATCCCGAAAACGGACACCGTTTTTTACCTTATATTGTTTTAGTAGTTGATGAGTTTGCCGATTTAATAATGACAGCAGGTAAAGAAGTTGAAACACCTATTGCTCGTTTGGCTCAATTGGCTCGTGCTATTGGTATTCACTTAATTATTGCAACGCAACGTCCGTCTGTAAACGTAATTACAGGTATGATAAAAGCCAACTTTCCGGCACGTATTGCCTTTAGAGTAACTTCTAAAATTGACTCCAGAACCATTTTAGATTCTGGTGGTGCAGACCAATTAATAGGTCGTGGAGATATGCTTTTTACACAAGGAAATGACTTAGTACGTGTACAATGTGCTTTTGTTGACACACCAGAAGTTGAAAAAATTACCGATTATATTGGAAATCAAAAAGCCTATCCAGATGCTTATTTACTTCCTGAGTATGTAGGCGAAGAAAGTGGCATAAAACTTGATAATGATATATCTGAAAGAGATGCACTTTTTAGAGAAGCAGCAGAGGTAATTGTAACAGCTCAACAAGGTAGTGCTTCATTAATTCAGCGTAAGCTAAAACTAGGTTATAACAGAGCCGGTAGAATAATTGATCAATTAGAAGCTGCAGGAATTGTGGGTGGTTTTGAAGGTAGTAAAGCTCGATCTGTTCTTATACCTGATTTAGTTGCGTTAGACGATTTTTTAAATAATGAATAATAAAAAAATGAAAAAAGTAATTGCAATTTTAGCCTTAGTAATTTTTAGCTTAAATACAAACGCACAAAATGCGACACAAGCTAAAGCGTTATTAAATGAAGTAACCGCAAAAGTAAAAACATACAATAATATTAAAATTGACTTTAAGTATGTTTTAAATAATACTAAAGAAAATATACATCAAGAAAGCAAAGGAAATGTAGAAATTGAAAGCATACAGAGTAATAAATATGTTTTAGATTTTATGGGAATTACTAAAATTTTCGATGGTAAAAAAACCTATACAATTGTTCCTGAAGATGAAGAAGTTTCTATTTCTAAATATGATGAAAACGACGACAATTCGTTATCTCCTGCTAAAATGTTGACATTTTTTAATAAAGGTTTTAATTACGCTTGGGATATACCTCAAAACGTAAAAGGAAGAAAAATTCAATATGTAAAACTTACACCTATAAGTCCGAAAGACCAACGTAAAGAAATTTTGGTTGGTATAGATGCGCAAACTAAAAACATTTATAACATTATTGAAACAGGTAAAAACGGTACAAAAACGACTTTAACTGTTAATTCTTTTAAAACAAATCAACCTTTATCGAAAAATCATTTTACCTTTGCAACTTCTAAATATCCTGGATATTATATTAACAGCTTAGACTAAAGTGTGAAAATATTAGACCGTTACATTATAAAAAGTTACATGATTACATTTACTTCGGTATTTGTAATCCTTTTTTTTATATTCGTATTACAAGGAATTTGGCTCTTTATATCAGAACTTGCAGGTAAAGATTTAGGTTTAGTAACTATACTTAAATTTTTATCGTTTTACGCTCCTACAATTGTACCTATGGTACTCCCCTTGTCAGTTTTATTAGCAGCCATAATGACATTTGGTAGTTTTGCAGAAAACTACGAATTTGCAGCTATGAAGTCTTCTGGCATATCACTACAACGCGCCATGAAAATGCTTACATTAGCAATACTACTCTTAAGTTTTGTTTCTTTTTTCTTTGCCAATAATGTTATCCCAAGTGCTCAATATAAATTTTTAAATCTGCGCAAAAACATTCTACAACAAACGCCAGCAATGGCAATTTCCGAAGGTCAATTTAATGCCATTGGTGACTTTAACATTAAGGTTGCCAAAAAATCGGGTGCAAATGGTAATTCTCTAGAAGATGTAATTATTCATATTAAAGGTAATAATGTAAATGCGGGTTATAAAATAATAAAAGCCAAGAGCGGCCTTTTAAGTAGCGTTGAGAATTCAAATTTTTTAAATCTAACTTTATTTGACGGGCATTATTACGAAAATATAATTCCGAAAAAATATACCGATAGAAAAAAATATCCTTTCGCTAAAAGTAGTTTTAAAAAGTACATTATAAATATAGACTTAGCTTCATTAAACCCAACCAATCAAAACGATGAGGATTTAACAAGTGAAAAAATGCTAACATCAGTTGAATTAAATTATGCTTTAGACACACTTCAGAATATTTACAATAAAGAAGTTGTTTCGTTCTCTGATAATACTGTAGCAAGAACGACTTCAATTGTTAAAAAAGAATATAAAACAAATACAGTAAACCAAAAAAAACTAAATACAAAAAATTTATTATCTAATTTTTCACTGAATGAACAACAAAAGATATTAGAAATTGCAAAGCAAAATTTACTAAGTATTAATTATTCAATTACTGATAATGAGTTTCATTTAAAGTACAAGAAAAAAGTAATAAATAACCATTGGATAGCTATACATGATAAATTTGTAATTGCTTATTCTTGCTTACTAATGTTCTTTTTAGGCGCACCTTTAGGAGCCATAATTAAAAAAGGAGGTATTGGTTTACCTATTGTATTCGCTATAGGTATTTTTATTAGTTTTCACTTTATAAATACTTTTGGACGAAAAATTGCAGAAGAAGATACTATTCCGCCATTTTTAGGTATGTGGATGGCATCAATTTTAATGACACCTCTTGCTATTTGGCTGACCTACAGAGCCACAAACGACATTTCAGTAAACGTTAACCTGGATTGGTTAATAGATCCTATAAAAGCCCTTTTTTCTAAATTTAACAAAAATAAAAATGAGTAGTTCAAAGTTTAAATTAAACACCATTGAAGAAGCTATAGATGACATTCGTAACGGAAAAGTAATTATAGTTGTTGATGACGAAGACAGAGAAAATGAAGGTGATTTTTTGGCTGCTGCCGAAATGGTAACTCCAGAAATGATAAACTTTATGGCCACTCACGGTAGAGGTTTAATATGTACTCCCCTAACCGAATCGCGATGTAAAGAGTTGGATTTAAAACCAATGGTAACGAACAACACAGATCATATGGAAACGGCTTTTACGGTTTCTATAGATTTAAAAGGAAAAGGAGTTACAACCGGAATTTCTGCTGCCGACAGAGCTTTAACCATTAAAGCATTAGTAGATGATAACACAAAACCTTTTGACTTGGCAAGACCAGGGCATATTTTTCCTTTAACAGCCAAACAAGGTGGTGTTTTACGCAGAACAGGACATACAGAAGCTGCAATTGATTTTGCACGCTTAGCAGGCTTTAAATCGGCGGGTGTTATTGTAGAAATAATGAACGAAGACGGAACAATGGCTCGGTTACCAGAACTTGTAGAAGTAGCCAAAAAATTCGACTTAAAACTGGTTTCCATTGAAGATTTAGTTGCATACAGAATGCAACACGACAGTTTAATTCAGAAAAAAGAAGATTACGAAATAGCAACACGTTTTGGTTCTTTTAGACTACGTGCCTACTTACAAACAACAAACAACCAAGTACATATTGCCCTTACAAAAGGTACATGGAACAGTAACGAAGCGGTTTTAACGCGTATAAATTCAACTCAAATAAACAACGATTTATTAGGGACATTAACTACAAATGCAGACAGTAAACTAGACCGTATGTTTCAGCAAATAAATACAGCCGAAAAAGGAGCTATTGTATTTATCAATCAAGAAGTAAAATCGATTAACTTATTAAACCGTTTGGCAGAATTAAAAACCCTACAAGGAAATGGTGTTGCAAAAGCACCACAACCTAAAATGGATAGCAAAGATTTTGGAATTGGAGCGCAAATTTTACACGATTTAGATATTTCTAAAATTAAGCTTTTAAGCAATACAGAAGCACAAGCAAAACGTGTGGGTATGATTGGTTACGGACTAGAAATTGTAGATTACGTTTCGTATTAAAAAAACCATAATTTAATAGCTAATGCTGTTACTGTAACAATTAAAAATAAGCGTATCAAACTGTCTTTTTTGTTAACAGACCACCTGCTCGCTATCCAAGCACCACTGGTATTACCTATGGTTAAAATAAAAGCAAGAGTAAAATTTATTTTATTTTCTAAAACAAAGACCAAAACAGCTCCAATGGTATAAACACACACTACAAATACTTTGGTGGCATTTGTTTTTACTAGGCTTAAACCATTTAAAGAAGGTAAAATTAAAAGCATTAAAAAACCAATTCCAGCGTTTATAAACCCTCCATAAATCCCAAGAAAGAAAAACAATATTACAGAAATATAGAGTGGCTTTCCTGTTGTTTTTTCAATCAAATTTTGATATTTCTTTTTAGATGTAAAAACTAAAGACAATAATACCAAAATCATAACTATAGCCAAAACCTTAGTAAATAGCTTTGGATCAATAATAATAGCTAAATATGCACCAATAAATGAGCCACATAATGCAGATAACCCCAAATATAAACTAAAAGGATAAGTACTTATACCTTTAGACTGAAAACCTTTAACTCCTGCGAAAGTTTGAAACAAAATAGCAATTCTATTTGTACCATTTGCAACAGCAGGAGGTAAACCTAAAAAAAGTAAAGTAGGAAGAGTTAAAAGAGTACCACCACCAGCAATAGTGTTTATAAATCCCGCTAAAAAGCCAACAGGAATAAGTAATAAATCAATCCATGAAAAAGTCATATCTAAATAAAAAACAAAGGTATTTAAAAGAAACTTAAGAAAATAGTTTTAAAACTACAAAAGCTACAGAACTCGTTTTCAATAAATTGAATTGTACCTTTAAAAAAAACTATCATTTTTAATTGAAAATGTTTTGTAACTTAAAAAAGGTTGCTATATTTGCACTCGCAATCAGGTAATGAATGCATCTTATTGGAGAAATGGCAGAGCGGTCGAATGCGGCAGTCTTGAAAACTGTTGACTGTAACAGGTCCGGGGGTTCGAATCCCTCTTTCTCCGCGAAAGTGATGTTTCAAAAGAAACATAAAAAATCAAAAACCCTTTAAACATCAGTGTTTGAAGGGTTTTTTAGTTTTTGACTAAGTGTCAAAAAACACATAAAAACGCATGATTTAGTTACCCTATAGGTTACCCTATGGATTTTTAAAAAAAATAGGGTAACTAGAAAATAAAAATTCGCTGGGAATTCGCTGGATTTAAAAGGGCTAACGAGATTTTTAATGTCAATTTGTACTATTAATTTTAATCAAAAAGTTATGGTAAAAACAATTATTTACATTAAAAAAGACAAGGCAAGAAGTAATGGAGATTGCCCTATTTACATTAAAGTGGTATTTAACCGAAAATCAACCACAATTAGTACTGGAAAATATATTTCAGAAGAGCGTTGGAAACAATCCGATAATCTCAGAAAATTACTTCGACGGGATAAAGAAAAAACACTAAAAGAGTTCTTAGATTTATTCCTATTAAACATAGAAAAAATTCATAATCAAATTGAGCGTTTTCAAGAAGATATAACTATTGAGGAATTCAAAAACAGAATTCTTGGTAAACAAATAACAGAAACCTCGCCCTCACTACTTAAAATTATTGATGAACATAATTTGTATTTTTCTAAATTAGTTAAAATAGGGGAACGATCAAAAGCTTCGCTACAAAAGTATAAGCGAGTTATGGAATTGATTAAAATTTTCAACAATAAAACTTATGGCAGTAATGATGTACTTATAGACAAAATTAATAGTGCTTACATCTATAACTTAGAGTCGTACTTGAAATTTGAAAGTGATTATAAGGGTAAAACTGGGATAAAGAATAATTCCGTGGTGAAATATTTTAAAAACCTAAAAACCATTTGCAATTATGCAATACGAATGGAATTAATTGATAAAAATCCATTCAATACCTATAATGGTAAAATAAAAGTAGAAGAAGCAATATTCCTTACCCAAGAGGAATTAGAAAGTATTGAAAATAAAACATTTAAAATTGATCGATTAGAGCGTGTAAAAGACATATTTTTATTTAGCTGCTATACCGGTTATGCACCTGTAGACGCCATAAAACTAACCCGAAAAAATGTTATTCAAGATACAGAAAAAATACTTTGGATTAAGGCAAATCGCCAAAAAACTAATACCAAAGCAAATGTACCTATACTCCCACCTGTTTTAAAAATAATTAATAAATATCAATTTTATGGAGACACTTTGCTACCTAAAATTTCGAATCAAAAAATGAATGCCTACCTTAAGGAAATTGCAGACATTATTGGATTGGAAAAAAAATTGACTTGGTATGTAGCGCGTCATACTTTCGCTACAACAGTGACTCTTGGAAATGGAATTAGAATTGAAAATGTATCTGCAATGCTAGGTCATACTTCTATAAAACAAACGCAACATTATGCCAAAATTTTGGACCAAAATGTGGGATTAGATATGCAAAAATTGCACTTGAAGTTTATGGAAAATA
>CBFIIG010000062.1:0-10131 GCA_965662615.1 Flavobacterium sp. | reverse complement strand
TTACTACCATTGGAACGTATGGCAGAAAAATCTGCCGAAAACTTAATTAATGGGGTTTTAGCTTCTAAAAACATTCCGTTTGAGAAAGTCTTATTTGCATTGGGTATTCGCTTTGTAGGAGAAACAGTTGCTAAAAAATTGGCAAAACATTTTAAATCTATCGATGCTTTACGTCTCGCTACTTTTGAAGAACTTTTATTGGTTGATGAAATTGGAGATCGAATTGCTGCAAGTGTAGTTTCGTTTTTTCAAGACGAAAACTCTTTAGAAATAATAAGCCGTTTACAAAGTTATGGCTTGCAGTTTGAGGCAGAACCAGAAGCGGCTTTAGAGTCGGAAGTTTTTGCAGGAAAAACAATAGTTGTTTCTGGTGTTTTTGAGCAGTTAAGCAGAAATGAGTTAAAAGCAAAAATAGAAGCAAACGGAGGTAAAGTTGGCAGTTCTATTTCGGCTAAAACCGATTTTTTAGTTGCTGGTGATAAAATGGGACCGGCTAAATTAGAAAAAGCAAAACAACTTAATGTTCAAATTATAACAGAGCAAGACTTCATAAATTTAGTTGAATGATCGATTAAACAAATAGGGAAAAACTTTAAATGTTATTTAAGCATATAATTTTTTGAAATATTTATATTGATGTTGTTTGATAATTGAGCTTAAGTTTAAAACGTTTTTTTTGAAGAAAGTTTTTATTATTCAGATAGTTGTAACTAATTTGCTTTTGTATCTTTAAATTTTTATAAATAAAACATATGTCTATAGAGCCTAAACTAGTTAGATTTAAACAAAATGTACTTTCTAAATTTGAGATTTATAATAGTATTTTTATGACGCTCCCTTTTGATTCTGTTACCAAAACGGGAGTTTTATTGCCCCTTTTTCATGAAACTTGTAAAAAAGGATACGACAAAGGTGATGATCCAACTGCAATTGTAAATACTTTTTTTAAAAAATATCAAGCAAGAAGAACTAATGAAAGCCAGATTAATCTATTGTTTCGCTTTATACAATACATTGAAAGGCAAGTTGTTTTATTTGACGCAATAGAAGATGCTGCATTTTCTAAAGTTAATAACATGGAGGGAAGGGGTAGTTTAAGAAATCTAAAAAACAACGTAAGTGCATTAAATAAAACGGTAGATTTACAAAACTATTTAGAGGATTTTAAAGTTCGAATTGTATTAACGGCTCATCCAACACAATTTTATCCAGGTTCAGTTTTAGGTATAATAACAGATCTTACAAAAGCCATAGAGGAAAATAATTTATTAGAAATACAAGATTTATTTGCTCAACTTGGTAAAACACCATTTTTTAAACACAAAAAACCTACACCTTATGACGAGGCTAAAAGCTTAATTTGGTATTTAGAAAATGTGTTTTATAATTCTTTTGGAACAATTTACAATTATATACAACAGAATATTTTCGATAAAAAAGAGTTGATAAATGAAGTTATAAATATTGGTTTTTGGCCAGGTGGCGATAGAGATGGAAACCCATTTGTAAAACCTGAAACTACTATTAAAGTTGCCAAAAAGTTAAAAAAGTCAATTTTAAAAAAATATCATAGCGATTTAAAAGTATTAAGTAGAAAATTAACTTTTCGAAACATAGAAGATAGAATCAATGCCTTGGAGGACATGATGTATAATTACAGTGTTGATTTGGATTATAAAGATGCGTTGTCGGTGGAAGAATTACTTACTGAGTTACACAGCATAAAAAACATTATTATACAAGATCATCAATCGCTATACATAAATGAATTAAACAGTTTAATAAATAAAATAAAATTATTTAAATATTATTTTGCAACAATAGATATAAGACAAGACAGTAGAATACATCATACAGTTTTTACGGAGTTAGTCTCAAAGTTAATTGAAAACAATGAGTCTTCTTTTACAAACAAATATTTTCAACTAACTGAAGAAGAGCAAATTAAAATCTTGTCAGAAACTAAAGATCAAATAACAGATTTAAGTGTTTTTGATGATGAAATGGTTTTCAATACTCTAAAATCTATTTCGGTTATAAAAGAAATTCAAAAAAACAACGGAGAAAAAGGAGCAAATAGATACATTATAAGCAACAATCAAACAGCTCTAAATGTAATGCAGCTTTTTGCAATGCTAAAAATTGTAGCATTTAAAGACATTATTCCTCTTGATATTGTACCACTTTTTGAAACTATTCCCGACCTAGAAAATGCTCCTGAAGTAATGGAGCAATTATATAAAAATCCTGCATATAAAAGACATTTAAAAGAAAGAGGGGACAAGCAAACTATTATGCTTGGCTTCTCAGATGGAACAAAAGACGGAGGGTATTTAATGGCGAATTGGGGAATATATAAGGCAAAAGAATTATTAACCGAAATGTCTAGAAAATACAACATTACTCCAATATTTTTCGATGGTAGAGGCGGACCTCCAGCAAGAGGCGGCGGAAAAACACATCAATTTTATTCTTCTTTAGGACCAACCATAGAAGATAAAGAAATACAACTTACAATTCAAGGGCAAACAATAAGTTCTAATTTTGGAACATTAAATTCATCACAATATAATTTAGAACAATTAATTAGTTCGGGTTTAATGAATAGAATTGGTGTTGAAAAAAACCTTCTAAATAGTTCAGATAGAGATGTAATGGAAGATTTGGCTAAAACCAGCTATGAGGAATATAAAAATTTTAAAAACCACCCAATGTTTATTCCATATCTAGAAAGAATGAGTACTTTAAAATACTATTCTAAAACAAATATTGGAAGTAGACCATCTAAAAGAGGAAATTCGGATAAGTTAATTTTTTCCGATCTAAGAGCTATACCATTTGTAGGGTCTTGGAGTCAATTAAAACAAAATGTACCTGGTTTTTTTGGTGTAGGTACAGCATTAAAAAAATATGAAGACAATAATGAGTTTTATAAAGTAGAAGAACTTTATAGAAATTCTAAGTTTTTTAAAACACTATTAGAAAATAGTATGATGTCATTAACAAAATCTTTTTTTAATTTAACAAAATACATGTCAGATGATGATGAATTTGGTTTGTTTTGGAATATAATACACAATGAATATTTACAAACCAAAAGATTAATTTTAAAACTAACAGGTTATAATGAATTAATGGAAAACGAACCTGCAGGTAAAGCATCTATTAATGTAAGAGAATCTATTGTATTACCTTTATTGACGATACAGCAATATGCCTTAAAAAAAATACAAGAATTAGAAAAAGCGGACGTTAAAGATGAAGAGCAAATTAAAATATTTGAAAAAATTGTAACACGTTCATTATTTGGAAATATAAATGCAAGTAGAAATTCGGCTTAAATTTTATAGTTAATCCAAGTTAAACCCAAAAAGAGACTGTTATTTAACAGTCTCTTTTTGGGTTTAAAATTAAGTAATAGGTTATCGTTGTCGAAATTAATACTTAAATATCTGGATTGTTACATCATTTTATTTGTGATGATTATTTTAGTTTAATGTTCGTTTAATCTGAAGTCGGGATAAGCATCCATTCCATGTTCATGACCATCTAATCCTTCTAGTTCTTCTTTTTCAGAAACACGAATACCCATTGTTTTTTTAAGGGTGAAAATAATAATAAATGATGTTACTACACAAAAAACGGCATAAACTGCTACACCAATTAATTGGCTAATAAACTGATCGAAACCTGCTAAGTCTCCAAAAATCCCTACAGCTAAAGTACCCCAAATCCCACATACTAAGTGAACGGCTATGGCACCAACTGGGTCATCTAATTTTAATTTATCTACTAAAGAAACTGCAAATACAATCATGGCTCCTGCAATAGCACCAATTAAAATGGCATCAGTTGGGCTCATCTTATCTGCTCCAGCTGTAATACCAACTAAACCACCTAAAATACCATTTAAAAACATTGTTAAATCTAAGTTTTTGTAAAAACTAGCAGATACTATCATCGATACAACACCACCGGCTGCTGCCGCTAAACATGTTGTTACGAGTGTTAATGAAGTTAAAGTTGGGTCAGCAGAAAGTACGGATCCACCATTAAAGCCAAACCAACCCAGCCATAAAATTAATACACCTGCAGTTGCTAAAGTAATGTTATGTCCCGGGATAGCTTGTGCTACACCATTTTTAAATTTACCAATACGAGGCCCTAATAAGCAAACTGCAACTACAGCTGCCCATCCACCAACAGAGTGAACTAAAGTAGATCCTGCAAAATCATAAAAGCCTAATTTATCTAAAAATCCACCACCCCATTTCCAAGATCCTGCAATTGGATAAACTAATCCAACATATACAATAGTGAAAATCATAAAAGGCACAATTTTAATGCGTTCTGCTACTGCTCCAGATACAATAGTTGCAGCAGTTGCAGCGAACATACCTTGAAATAAGAAGTCTGTCCAGTAGGAATAACCTTCATTATAAGTTAAATCTAAAGTACCTTCAGCTGTTATTGGTGAATCTAGTCCAAAACCTGCAAAGCCAATAAATCCATTAAAATTGCCAGGGTACATTAAGTTGAAGCCAACTACACAATATAGTAGTAAGCCAATGGTGATAATGAAAATGTTTTTAAATAAAATATTTATGGTGTTTTTTTGTCTTGTTAACCCTATTTCTAAAAGAGAGAAACCGAGGTGCATAAAAAACACAAGTGCTGTACAGATCATCATCCATACATTGTTTATTGTTAATAATTCCATAATTATAGTTTGGTTTTAGATGATTATTTTTTTAAAGTTTCTCCGCCTTTTTCTCCTGTTCTTATTCTATAACACTCTGTTACGTCTGAAACAAATATTTTACCATCACCTACTTCGCCAGTTGCAGCAGATTTTAAAATGGCTTGAATTGTAACTTCCTCAAAATCGTCATTAACTACAATGGAAAGGTATCTTCGTTGAATGTCGCTGGTGCTATAAGAAATACCGCGGTATACATGGCTTTCTTTTTCATTTCCAATACCTGTTACGTCCCAGTAAGAAAAAAAATTTACACTTACATCGTGTAAAGCTGCTTTTACTGCGCTGTATTTCGATTTTCTAATAATGGCTTCAATTTTTTTCATTTTAATTGATTTTTAAAAATTTCATCAAAAATATAATATTATTTAAATTACACCAAAAAAACTAGGGTATTATTGTTAAAATTAATAATAATTTATATTTGTACCCTAAATTTAATAGGGTTTAATATTTAAAAGGTAATAATATTCTATATTTTGTTGAATTTTGATTTATTTTAAAGTTGTGATTATTTTATTTGAAACCCATTTACTTTTTAAGTAATTTGGCTTCGTTATTTTGGAATTGATATACTTAGATTTCTAATTTTTAAGAAACTCTTGAATCCATCTTTTTTAATATTTATATCATTTTAATGATAATTTAGTTGATTTAATTACTTGGCTAATTGATGTTTATTATGTGATCTTAATTGCGAAACGTTTTAATCTTAAAGCAAACTAATTCATATGAATTGATTTCTGTTTTTTTCTTTAAGTGTTAGTAAAAGTGTTTTGTAAAATATAGATAACAATATATGAGGTGTGAAATTTTTATAGTATAAACAGAGTAAAAATTTTGCTTCTTTAATTAGTGAATATTCTATTTAATTTTTTTCTATTTTTTAATAGTTTAGAAACAATAGATGGAAGCAATTATAAAAGAGCTTAAGTTTCTTTGTGGTCCTAAATCATTGTTTAAAAAAGCATTGTCTGATGCGCTATCAATTCTAAATTCGGGTTTAATTATTAAGTTCTCTATAGAGTAGCTGCCTGTAAAAGTTAAACCTAATACGCTTGAATCATCAACACCGGTGCCTATTGCTCCAAAGTTCCCTTCTTCTTTAAAAAATTCACCTCTTAGCCCCAAAGTAAAAGCTTCAGAAATTGAGTATTGTGGGTATAGTGCTACACCTGCAAAACCACCAGCATTATTTTCTAGTTTTAAATAATTAGCATTGATTCCTAAAAAGAATGAATCAGAAAAATCAAATCCACCAGTAAAATCAATTTCTGTAAAGGAAGGGTCTACTAAAAAATTTAAATATTGACCTTTGTAATCAATTTGAGAACCAATTGCGTAATCATTTGTAGGATTGAATTCTGTTAGGTCTGTGTCGTTCATAATACTTAACATTAAATTAAAATCATCAGAAATTACAAAATCTGCTTTTAAACCAGCATGACTAAAGGGGCCATAAGAGAATAAGTAAGAGGTGCTGTAGTTGAAATTGTCAATTGGAGAAATGACTTCGTATCCTAAAAAAGTATTAAAGTTCCCTATTGTTAGTTTTACTTTGTTATTGATGTTCCAGTATGCATACATTTGATTGATAATATTTCCTGAAGCTGAGTACATTGGAGAGGCAAAAACAGCATCAGTACCTCTTGGGCCGAAAACTAAATCGGCAACAAAACCTGTTTTTTTACCTTCGTGAGAAGCTATTAAATTAACCATTCCTAATGCAAAACCAGGTAAATTAGCGAATGATGTTCCTGGGGCTTGAGCGTTTTTGTTATTTGGTGCGTTTAAATTTACTCTGTAATAAGTATCAATGCTGCCACTCAAATTAAGCTTAGGAGCTTCTTGAGCTACTACTAAGGAGTTTGTAATAAGGATTGAAAGTGTTGTTAGTTTTTTTAAAATCTCCATTTTTTTAATTTGTTAGTTTTAGATATATTTTAATTTTATTTCTCAAAACTAAATTAAAAAACAATATACCCATAAAAAAATAGGGTGTACTGATTAATTTTTACTAAAATATTAATTTTAACCCTATTTTTTTAAGGGTATCTTTTATTTTTAGATGTTTTTTGTTTTTTATAAAATTGCAATATTCAATTATTATTTGATTTTTTAAATTTTTATTAAAAATTATGAAGTTAATAGTGAAATTTATTTAAGTAATTTTAATAATTCAATTGTTTTGTTTAATAATGATAATATTAGGTGTTGAATATTTGATAAAAAATGTCAATATTTTTGTTATATCCATATTTTTAACGAAACATAACTTTTAAAATCGAAATAATATATAGTCATTATTGTTATTCAAAAACTAGGTGTTATCTTAGCAATCCAACTTAATTTTTTAACAATATTGTTGACTATGCTGAAAAAACAAGGTCTCTATTTACCAGAATTTGAACACGAAAATTGTGGGGCAGGATTTATTTGTAATCTTAAAGGAGAGAAAACAAATCAAATTATTCACGATGCTCTCGAAATTCTAGTAAAATTAGAACATCGAGGCGGTGTAAGTGCAGATGGTAAAACAGGAGACGGCGCTGGACTTTTAATTGATATTCCTCACGATTTCTTTAAACGCGTTTGTAATTTTGATATTCCTGATCAGCGCGAATATGCTGTAGGTATGGTGTTTTTACCTAAAGTAGCTAACCAATATAAATTTTGTAAAGACACTTTTGAAACCGAAATAAACGCACAAGGCCTTTCTGTTTTAGGTTGGCGCAAAGTACCTGTAGATTCTTCACATTTAGGTGAAATTGCCTTAACTTCAGAACCTAATATTGAACAAATATTTGTTGGAAAAACCGAAGAGATTTCCGAGGCTACTTTTAAAGCTAAATTATATGCTGCTCGTAAAATAACAGAGCATACTATAAGAAATTCTAAAATCTCCGAAAGTCATTATTTTTACCTGCCAAGCTTATCTACAACAACTCTTATTTACAAAGGTATTATTATGCCTGAGGATATAGGGTCTTATTATACAGATTTACAACAAACCGATTTAGTTACGCGTTTAGCACTTGTACACCAGCGTTTTTCTACCAACACGATGCCAACATGGGAATTGGCACAACCATTTAGATACATGTGTCAAAATGGCGAAATTAACACCCTACGTGGTAATGTAAGCCGCATGCGTGTACGCGAAGAAATCATGAAAAGTGATGTTTTTGGACCTCAAATTGAAAAATTATTTCCTATTATATTACCCGGAAAATCAGATTCTGCTTCTATGGATATGGTGGTTGAACTGTTAACACACACCGACCGCTCGTTACCAGAAATTATGATGATGATGATTCCAGAAGCCTGGGAAAAACACCAAACCATGTCGCCTGAGCGTAAAGCCTTTTACGAATACAACTCATGTATTATGGAGGCTTGGGATGGCCCGGCATCGGTTCCATTTACAGACGGCGATTACATAGGCGCCTTGTTAGACAGAAACGGCTTGCGCCCATCCAGATACACCATCACTAAAAGCGGTAAACTAATTATGGCCTCGGAAATTGGAGTTGTAGATATTGCTCCAGAAGATGTGGAAAGACATGGAAGATTAGAGCCAGGGAAAATGTTCTTGGTAGATATGAATGAAGGGCGTATTATTGAAGATGAAGAGATAAAAAGCAAAATAGTTTCTGAAAGACCTTATAAAGAATGGCTGGATAAAACACGTTTACATTTAAAAGATGTACCATACACGAATGTTACTTGCTCAATAGAAACTATTGATATAAAGACCAGACAGCGTTTATTTAATTATACGTTTGAAGATATTCAAGAAGTTATTACCCCAATGGCCGTTAATGGTAAAGAAGCTTTGGGGTCTATGGGAACCGATACACCTTTAGCTGTTTTATCAGACAAACCACAATTAATATCCAATTATTTTAAACAATTATTCGCGCAAGTTACCAACCCACCTTTAGATGGTATTCGCGAAGAAATAGTAACCGACATTAGTTTAAATCTCGGGAAAGACAGAAATATTTTTAGTATTACAGACAGACAATGTAGAAAATTAAGAATACAAAACCCTGTTATTTCTAATGCCGATTTAGAAAAAATTAGAAGTATCAATATTGAAAGTTTTAAAGCAGAAACTATAAATATCCTTTACAAAAAAGAGCAAGGTCTTAACGGTCTTGAAGATGCTTTAGAAAACATTATTATTCAAGCAACTAAAGCAATAGAAAATGGAGCAAACATCATTATTCTTTCTGATAGAGGCGTAAACATAAATTTAGCACCTATTCCTGCATTATTAGCCTGTTCATATGTAAATCATCAAATGAACCGTTTACGTAAACGTTCGTATTTCGATATTATTATTGAGTCTGCCGAACCTCGTGAGCCTCATCATTTTGCAACGTTATTCGGTTATGGAGCTAGTGCCATTAACCCGTATATGGTGAACGAAATTATCCGTTCGCAAGTAAAAGAAGGTTTTATAACCGGCATGGATGAAGAGAAAGCTGTTAATAACTTCAATAAAGCCATAGGCTTCGGACTTTTAAAAGTAATGAATAAAATAGGAATCTCAACACTACGTTCGTACAGAGGTTCTCAAATTTTCGAAATAGTTGGCTTTAGTTCCGCATTTGTAGAAAAATACTTCCCATACACCACTTCTAGAATTGAAGGTATTGGATTATACGAAATAGAAAAAGAAATTTCAGAGCGATACAAATTCGCCTATCCAGATAATTTAACAGACAAACGTTTAGGCTTAAATATTGGTGGTGAATACCGTTGGAGACGAAATGGCGAGCGACACATGTTTAATCCAACAACCATTTCAAAATTACAACAAGCAGTTCGTTTAAGCGATCAAGCCAGTTACGATGTGTATGCAAAAGCCATCAACGAACAATCTGAAAATTTAATGACCATTCGTGGTTTATTTGAATTTGATAAGTTAGATCCCATTCCTTTAGATGAAGTAGAACCTTGGACGGATATCGTTAAACGTTTTAAAACAGGAGCCATGTCTTACGGCTCTATTTCTCGAGAAGCGCATGAAAATTTAGCCATTGCCATGAACCGTATTGGAGGTAAATCTAATTCTGGTGAAGGTGGAGAAGACAGACAACGTTTTCATCCCGACTCCAATGGCGATAGTAGAAATTCTGCCATTAAGCAAGTAGCCTCAGGGCGTTTTGGTGTTACGTCGCATTATTTAACCAATACACGCGAGATTCAAATTAAAATGGCTCAAGGAGCAAAACCAGGTGAAGGTGGGCAATTACCAGGTTATAAAGTCTTACCATGGATAGCCTCGGCACGAAATTCAACTCCGTTTGTAGGTTTAATTTCACCACCACCCCATCACGATATTTATTCTATTGAAGATTTAG
>CBFIIG010000061.1:0-10142 GCA_965662615.1 Flavobacterium sp. | reverse complement strand
TGCAGTTCAATGACTAAAGCAGAATGCGAAGCCAAAGGTTGTACTTCTTCTACTTGCGAGTGGAAAAATGAGGTAAGCACTAAAACTGTTGACATTTCTGTTATAAAAGAAAGTGATGAAAACGGACTTTTTAAAGGAACTATGATTATTTCTAAAAATAAAAATGGTGAGGTAACTTCTGATACTTTACGATTTAAAGGAACAGAGGCAGAAGTTGATGCTCAAATAGAAGCAAATAAAAAATAAATAGTTTGATTTAAAATAAAAGGCTGCTCTTACGGGCAGCCTTTTGTTTTTATAATAAGTAGCTCTACAAAGGCATTTTCTCTTTCATTTTTTCTACAATAGTATAAGCAGCAGGGCAAATAGCCACATTTTTTAAGGTTAAATCACTTATCTGCTGAAATTTTTTACGGTCTGTATGCGGAAATTCTCTACATGCTTTTGGACGAACATCATAAATAAAGCAACTGTTATCTGTGTCTAAAAAAGAGCAAGGTACTTGTTTTAAAACATAGTCATTGTCCTCATCAACTCGTAAATACTGATCTATAAATTGTTGTGGTTTTTGTTTTAAATACTTTGCAATTCGTTCAATATCTGCCGATGTAAAAAGCGGACCAGTAGTTTTACAACAATTAGCACAAGAAAGGCAATCGGTTTTGGCAAAAGTAGCATCATGTAAATCTTGCATTACATAATCTATATTTTTAGGTGCCTTTTTTTTTAGTTTCGCAAAATACTTTTTGTTTTCGTTATGCGTATCTTTGGCAAGCTTTTGTAGTTCGTTTAAAGAAGGATTCACAGTTATATTTTTATACTACAAAAGTACATTTTATTATTTTAAATGCTCGTTGCCTTATGAAAGACCTTTTTGGAAAAGCCATACTCGATTACCAAACCAATAATAATCCGCAAGATTTAATTACAGAAACTACCATTTCTGAAACTGATGAAATGTCTGTTGCTTATTTATTTAGGAGTTATGACCAAATGCCAAAAATAGAGCAAAAAGCACTACAACTTGCAAATGGTAAAACATTAGACATTGGTTGCGGCGCGGGTAGTCACGCTTTGTATTTACAAAACCAAAAACAAATAGATATTACCGCAATAGACATATCTGAAAACGCAATTGAAGCTTGTAAATTAAGAGGATTAAAAAAAGTATTTGCTAAAAATTTTATAAACGAAACTGAATGTTACGACACTATTTTATTATTAATGAATGGTATTGGAATATGTGGGAGATTGAATAAAATTGGTGCTTTTTTACAAAAACTAAAATCGATTTTAAATACAGAAGGTCAAATTTTACTTGATAGCTCTGATATTATTTATATGTTTGATGAAGATGAAGATGGCGGAAAATGGATAACTACAGAAATGGATTATTATGGCGAAGTAGACTTTAACATAAACTACAAAGGAGAGAAAGAAAAACCGTTTGAATGGTTATATATTGATTATAATACCTTGCAAAATGCAGCAATTGCGAATGGTTTTAATTGTGAATTAATTTTAGAAGGGGAACATTACGATTATTTGGCTAAACTTACACATGCTAAATTATAAGCATAAAAAAGCCGAATCATGTTCAAATTGATTCGGCTTTTCATTTTATTTACAAAGAATTACTCCATGAATTTCATCATCATACCTTGTAATTCCATTCCCCATTCTTGTCCTGCTTCTTGAGATTTTTTCATTAGCTCACCTGAGTTTTCAGACATTTTTTTACCAACTCTAGAAGTGTAGAATTTTTTCATATCTGCAATATCTTCTTTTGTATACATTTCCATATACACTTTTGCTAATTTTTCGTAGAAAGAAGGTAAAGTAGCATCGAATTCTTTAGAAAATGCTTCTTGTTTGTCTGCTGGAATGTTTCCAATAATTTGTTCCTTAGCCATTTCTAATTGTGCTGCTGAACCTGATAATTTTAACACTTCTAATACATCTTGTTTAAAAGTGTCTTGAGCCATTGCAAAGTTTCCTACAACTGCAAATGCTATTACTGCGATAATTTTTTTCATTTTATTTTAATTTAATTGTTTATGGTAAATATAATACAAAATCTGTACCAACAAAAAAAAATTAGGGTATCTGCAAATATTTATGGGTTTGCAACGAAATCCTCCATTTAGGATTACTCATAACATAATCTACAATTAGCTGAGTCATCTCTTCTTTTTTACTCCATTCGGGTTGTAGAAAGAGTATGGCATTGTTATTTACTTTTGCGGCTTGTTCTTCGGCAAAAATAAAATCGTGTTTATTGTGTATAATTACTTTTAGTTCGTGAGCCGTTTCGTAAGAGTCGATTAAAGGTAATTTATTTTTTTTAGGCGAAAGGCAAAACCAATCCCAAGTACCAGAAACAGGATATGCGCCTGAGGTTTCTATATGCACACGCATTCCAGCTTTTTTAAGTTCTGTGGTTAAAAACCCCATGTCCCAAGTTAGCGGTTCGCCTCCTGTTACCACAATGGTTTCGGCGTATTTTTTAGCATTTTCTACAATTTGAGTTGTAGCTGTTGGTGGGTGCAAATCTGCATTCCAGCTTTCTTTTACATCGCACCAATGGCAACCCACATCGCAACCGCCTACACGTATAAAGTACGCTGCTGTACCTGTGTGGTAACCTTCGCCTTGTATGGTGTAAAACTCTTCCATTAACGGAAGCATTTCTCCTTTTTCTACTGCTTTTTGTATTGTGGGTGTTAACATACCTAAAATTTAAAGTACAAAGGTACTCTTTTTGTTGGTTTTTGGGCATTTAAAAAACAAGGATTTAGTTAGTCGCTAGCCCCGATAGTAGCGATATCCTGCGCAGTGAAACGGAGCAGATTTAGCGGATAGCGGGAATAAGCTCCCAGTAACACAAAAACAAGCTGTTGCTCAAAAAAAATATACAGACTGCTTTTTATTTCTTATTTTTGGGTATTATCTAAAAAAAATAGCATGAAAACAGTTTCGGATTTTACACAACATATAGTAGATGGATATGCCTGCAAAGGTGATTTTTTAACCCTTGGAGGAGGAATTTTTGAAGGAAATGCAGTGGCAGATACGCATGTTAAAATTCCGTTGAAAACGTTGAACCGTCATGGCTTAATTGCTGGTGCAACGGGTACGGGTAAAACCAAAACGGTGCAAGTGCTATCGGAACAATTGTCGGCAAACGGTATTCCGGTTTTAATGATGGACATAAAAGGTGATTTTTCGGGAATTGCAGCAGAAGGTGAAGAAAAGCAGTTTATTACCGACAGGCATGCAAAAATCAATTTGCCCTACAACGTAAAAGCGTTTCCTGTGGAATTAATGACTATTTCTGAACAAAACGGTGTGCGTTTACGCGCTACAGTTTCGGAATTTGGACCTGTGTTATTTTCACGTATTTTAGAGTTAAACGAAACACAATCGAGTATAGTATCGGTTGTTTTTAAATATTGTGACGATAATAAGTTGCCGCTTTTGGATTTAAAAGATTTTAAAAAAGTGTTGCAATATGCTACCGAAGATGGAAAAGAAGAATTTGAAGCTGAATATGGTAGAATTTCGACTGCATCTACTGGTTCTATTTTACGAAAAACCATAGAATTAGAACAGCAAGGAGCAGAACGTTTTTTTGGTGAAAAATCGTTTGACATAGACGATTTGATGCGCATTGATGAAAACGGAAATGGTTTTGTAAACATTATGCGTTTAACCGATATACAGGACAAACCGAAATTGTTTTCTACATTTATGCTTAGTCTTTTAGCAGAAATTTACAATACCATGCCAGAGCAAGGTGATGCTGGAAGACCTGAATTGGTTATTTTTATAGACGAAGCTCATTTAATTTTTGATGAGGCAAGTAAAGCTTTGCAAGATCAAATAGAAACTATTGTAAAACTGATACGATCTAAAGGTATTGGTGTTTACTTTATTACGCAAAACCCAATGGATGTTCCTGCTGGTGTTTTGGGTCAGTTGGGTTTAAAAATTCAGCATGCCTTGCGAGCTTTTACGGCAAAAGACCGTCAGGCTATAAAAATGACAGCTCAAAATTACCCCTTGTCTGACTTTTACCAAACCGACGAAGTAATTACGCAATTGGGAATTGGAGAGGCTTTTGTAACGGCTTTAAACGAAAAAGGCATTCCAACACCGCTTGTTGCAACTATGCTGCGTGCACCTATGAGTAGAATGGACGTGTTGAGTGAAACTGAAATTGACAAGGCTATTAGTACATCTAAATTAGCTAAGAAATACAACGAAGAAATTGACCGAGAGAGTGCTTATGAAATTTTAAATGAAAAAATGGAGAAAGCGGCAGCTCTAGCTGAAAAGGAAGCCGAAAAAGAAGCTGCAGCCAAAAGCAGAAAATCAACTAGTTCTAGAAGTAGAAAAAGTGAAAGTTCGGTTACTAAAGGCATTGTTAAAGTACTTACAAGTGCTACATTTATTAGAGGTGCAATGGGCGTTTTAATGAAAATGATGAAGTAAGTTTGAGGAATTTGAAAATTTAAGAATACTAAGTGTAAAAATTAAAAACCTACTCTTTCAATAAAGCCAAAATACGTTGTTCTACGGGCTCCGTTTCCCAAATTTGCTCTATGTTTTCTAAAGCTAAAATATGCTGCATTATAGCATCTTGCTTGTCACCAATTGCTAAAGCTTCTGCATAAGGTTGGTGGCTAAATGTAACACGACTATAAAGCGGCATCCACTTATCTGGGTGTTTTTCTGAAAACCATTTTTCAATTTTCTTTTGTAATAAAAACTGAGGATCTGCCGTTTTGGTACTCATCTCCATAAAATTACGATAAGACAATTCGGCAATGGCGTCTGCGTTGGGTTTACGTGAAATTTCATAAGCTCTAAAAACCGCTTCCCAATCGTCACCATGTTCTGCCATAAGTTCTGCTAAAACGGTTATATCCTCAAAACCAGCATTCATTCCGTGTCCGTAAAAAGGAACTATGGCATGACAAGCATCACCTATTAAAGCCACTTTATCGTTATGCGTCCAAGGGAAGCATTTCATAGTAACTAAATAACTCTTGGGGTTACGGAAAAAATCTTCTGCTAAGTCTGGAATAACCTCTGTAGTAGAAGGGAAATATTTAGCAAAAAAGGCTTCTAAAGTTGGTTTATCTTTTAAATATTCGAAAGAGTTTTCGCCTTTAAAAGGCATAAACAAAGTACATGTAAAACTACCATCTAAATTGGGTAACGCAATAAGCATAAAATTACCACGAGGCCAAATATGTAAAGCGTTTTTATCTAATTTATGCGTTCCATCTGCATTTGCAGGTATATTTAATTCTTTGTAACCAATATCTAAAAAGTCTTGGGTGTAATTAAACATACTTTGGCGTTGCATACGATGACGCACTCTAGAAAAAGCACCATCTGAACCAAAAACCATGTCGTATTTTTTGTCGTGCCACTCACCTCTTTCTTCTTCACCAATATGCAAAGTAGCAGTACTTAATGTTACGTCCCAAACTTTTTGTTCAAAGAAAAACGTTACACCATTCTCTTCGGCAATATCAATCATTTTACGATTTAAAACACCTCGCGAAAGCGAATAAATAGACTCACCCTCTTTACCATATTTTTGGTAATTTAACGTTTGGTCCATATTGTGAATAGCACGCTTATCCATTGGCAAACCAATAGCTTTAATAGCATCATCTATACCAATATTTTCTAAAGCTTTTATCCCTCTATCTGACAAAGCTAAGTTTATGCTTCGCCCCGAAAATTGTATGTTTCTAATATCTGGGCTTCTGTCATAAACATGCACAGAGTGACCTGCTTTTTTTAAATAAATAGCCAATAACGAACCTACTAGCCCGGCACCAACAACCGCAATGTTTTTTGGAGTTTGCATTTAAAATTTCTTTAGACAAAAATAAGTATAATATATGGAACGTGCTAACTCAAAAATGAATAAAGCCAAGGTAAAAAGTGTTTTTGTTTAATTTTTTTATACATTTGTTGAACAAAATAAATAACATGCCTCATTTTAAAACTGAAGACTTAAATAATTTAGACAAAATAAGTCGATTAAATCTTGTAAACTGCTGTACTGGTTACAAATCTGCCAATTTAATTGGCAGTATTTCTAAAGACGGAATACCAAACCTAGCCATATTTAGCAGTGTAACACATTTAGGTAGTAACCCAGCTATGCTTGGGTTTATCGTTCGTCCTACAACAGTTCCAAGACATACATTTAGTAACATTAAAGAAACGGAGTATTTTACCGTAAACGCAGTTACAGAAGACATTATAAACGCAGCACACCAAACCTCAGCAGCGTATAGTGAAACAACATCTGAGTTTGAAGCCACTGGTATTGCACCCGAATACAAAATTGAAATTGATGTGCCGTTTGTAAAAAATGCCCCCGTACAATTGCTTTGTAAATATATAAATGAGTATCCTATAAAAGAAAACAATACCATACATGTTATTGCAAAAATTGAGGAAATTTTTATAGCAGATACAATTTTAGAAAAAGACGGATGGGTAAATTTAGACTTAGCTGGCGTAATGGCAATTAATGGTTTAGACGGCTACGCTAAACCTATTTTAAAAGATCGATTTGAATATGCCAGACCAGATGAAGTATTAAAGTCAAAATTATAATGGCGCATAAAAAAGTAAATTTAGAACATAAAAATTGCAAAACCTGTGGAAAACCTTTTGCTTGGCGAAAGAAATGGGAAAAAAACTGGGAAACCGTTTTGTATTGCAGCGAAAAATGCAGAAGAAATAAATAAAAAACATGGGCAATTCAATAATATGGTTTAGAAATAACCTAAGAACATATAATAACAGTAGTTTGTTTAACGCATGCAAAGCAAAAGGCAAAGTACTTGGTATTTATATTTTTGATCCTAAAATGTTTGAAGAAACAGCTTTAGGCTTTAAAAAAACAGAAAAATACAGAACTCAATTTTTAATAGAAACCATTCAAGTTTTAAGAGAAGAATTGGCTAAAAAGAATATTAGTCTTTTAGTTTATTATGGTGATACCGTAAGCACCTTAAAAAAGGTATGTGAGCAATACGAAATAGAAAATTTATATACTCAAACCGAATGGACTAAAGAAGAAACAGGCCTAAATACTGAAATAAAAAAAGCAATAACTCTAAATTGGCACGAAGAATACGATTCGTTTTTAGTGCATCCAAATGATATTCCTTTTGAGCAGATTAATAAAATACCAGATGTTTTTACTGCTTTTAGAAAAAAAATTGAAGCTCAATTAAAAGTGAGAACTAATTTTGACATACAACCTCAACCTATTGAAAACAAAGTGGAAATCACAACTGATATTCCATCTTTAGAAACTTTAGGCTTTACAGCTTTCACAAGAAATTCTAAAACTGCAATTCCATTTAAAGGTGGTGAAACCGAAGCTAAAAAACGAGTAGAAGACTATTTATTTACCACACAAAATCTATCAAAATACAAGCAAACACGCAACGGATTAATTGGAAAAAAATACAGCTCTAAATTTTCTGTTTGGTTGGCAAACGGAAGCCTTTGTCCTGTTTATGTCTATTGGCAAATAAAAGAGTATGAAGAAACTATAGAAAAAAACGAAGATACCTATTGGTTGATTTTTGAATTATTGTGGCGCGATTATTTTAGATATATTTCTTTAAAACACCAAGATAAAATATTTTATCAAAGCGGTATTTTTAATAAAAAATACCATTGGAAGAATAGCAATAAAGCATTTGAAATTTGGCAAAACGGAAAAACAGAAGAACCGTTTGTAAACGCTAACATGATAGAGTTAAAAGAAACCGGATTTATGAGTAACAGAGGCAGGCAGAATGTAGCTTCCTTTTGGGCAAAAGAATGGGAACAGGACTGGCTAGTTGGTGCTGCTTATTTTGAAGCCATGCTGATTGATTATGACGTGCACTCCAATTATGGAAACTGGATGTATAATTCGGGCGTAGGAAACGACCCAAGAGACCGAAAATTTAATATAAAAAGACAAGCAGATATGTATGATCCTAACCAAGAATATATCAATTTATGGCTGAACAAGTAAAAATACTTCGCTTAGTGTTGGGTGACCAACTCAATCACAATCATACTTGGTTTAAAAGCGTTGATGCCAACGTGGTATATTTAATGGCAGAAATGCGTCAGGAAACCAATTATGTAAAACACCACATTCAAAAAGTAATTGCATTTTTTGCATCGATGCGAAATTTTGCTAGAACACTTGAAAGCAAAGGACATCGCGTAATTTATTATTTTATAAACCAAAATGAAAGTAAATTGACTTTAGCAGAATTAATTTCAAACGAAATGCAATCTAATGTTTGTACTCATTTTGAATATCAATTACCCGATGAATATCGATTAGACGAACAATTAAAAAGCATTTGTAGTCAATTAAAAGGTACTTTTAAAAGCTATTGCACCGAGCATTTTTATACCCAAAGAACAGAAGTAATTGATTTTTTTGAAGGTAAAAAGCGCTTCTTAATGGAAAATTTTTATAGAATGATGCGTAAAAAACACAACATTCTAATGGTAGGCGATGCTCCTGTTGGCGGACAATGGAATTTTGATGCTGACAATCGTAAAAAATACAAAGGCGAAATACCTGTTCCGCCAGCCCTGTATTTTAACCCCAACATAGAAACTATTTTAAAAGAAATAGAAACAGCACAAATAGAAACAATAGGTACTGTAAATGCAAATTCTTTTGCTTGGCCTACAAGCCGAACCGAATGTTTGGAGCAGTTGGAATATTTTTGCACGTATTTACTACCCTATTTTGGAACGTATGAAGACGCCATGCATACCGAAGAAAAAAACCTATTCCACTCCAGATTATCGTTTGCAATGAACACTAAAATGCTTTCGCCAAAAGAAGTAGTGGAGAAAGTGGAGCAAGCCTTTATAAATCAAGATTTTCCTATTTCTATTGCTCAAGCAGAAGGCTTCATTAGACAAGTTTTAGGCTGGCGAGAATATGTACGTGGTATTTATTGGAAAGAAATGCCCAACTATGCTTCTTTAAATTATTTAGAAAACAAAAGTAAATTACCCAATTTTTATTGGACTGCAGACACTAAAATGAATTGCATGAAGCAAAGCTTAAAACAGAGCTTAAACGATGCATACGCGCACCACGTACAGCGTTTAATGGTGATTGGAAACTTTTCTT
This sequence comes from Flavobacterium sp., assembly GCA_965662615.1. GTDB lineage: Bacteria > Bacteroidota > Bacteroidia > Flavobacteriales > Flavobacteriaceae > Flavobacterium. The sequence goes on along the minus strand of CBFIIG010000061.1, from coordinate 940 downwards.
TATTAACGCAAATGCATCCCGACGAAGTTGATGCTTGGTATTTGGGTGTTTATATAGATGCCATAGAATGGGTAGAACTGCCCAACACTAGAGGTATGAGTCAATATGCAGATGGTGGAATTATGGCAACTAAACCGTATGTTTCTTCAGGGAGTTATATTAACAAAATGAGTAATTATTGCAGCAATTGCCATTATAAAGTAAAAGAAAAATGGACCGATGATGCTTGTCCGTTTAACAGCTTGTATTGGGATTTTATTATAGAGAAAAAGCCTTATTTTGCAAACAACCAGCGTATGAGTATGATGCTTAGAATGCAAGAAAAAATGAAACCCGAAGACATTGAAAAAATTCAACTTAGAGCACATTATATTAAAGAAAATTTAGATAAAATATAGTGTAAAAAAAGCGACTTACAGTATTATAAGTCGCTTTATAAATTTAATCTATTTTGAGAATTAAGCTCTTATTTCGTTATTTTGAATAAGGTCAATATACAAGTTTATTTTGTTTTTAAGCTCGGTTCTATGCGCAATAAAGTCTAAGAAACCATGCTCTAACAAAAACTCAGAAGTTTGAAAATCATCTGGTAAATCTTTACCCGTTGTATCTCTTACAATACGTGGGCCAGCAAAACCAATTAAAGCACCTGGCTCTGCAATATTAATATCACCTAGCATAGCGTAAGAAGCCGTTGTACCTCCCGTTGTTGGGTCTGTACATAAAGAAATGTATGGTAAACCCGCATCGGCAAGTTGTGCTAATTTAGCAGACGTTTTTGCCAATTGCATAAGCGAATAAGCAGCTTCCATCATACGTGCTCCACCAGATTTAGATATCATTACAAAAGGTAACTTCTTTTTAATTGCATAATCAATTGCACGTGCAATTTTTTCACCAACTACGGCTCCCATAGAACCACCTATAAAAGCAAAGTCCA
>CBFIIG010000060.1:0-10363 GCA_965662615.1 Flavobacterium sp. | reverse complement strand
AACCCAGACAGTGCAATTTATTTCGCTAAACAAGGTATAGCTAAACGACCTTATGTAAGAAACAATCATATCGTTTTAGTCGATTCTTATTTAGATAAAAAAGATACTTTAAATTTTTTAAAATCAGTTAGAAACTTTTTAGACTTTTATCCCAACGAAATAGATTATTATAAAAAATGGGTTATAGTATCTTTAGCAAATAAAAAAAATACAGTTTTACCATCTTTAGCAATAGTAAAGGGAATATATAACAACCCAAACAACAAAATATTAGAAAACATTTCTAATGTAATATATTTTTCAAAAAGCTTAAACTCAACAGATGATACTTTAGCTAATTTGTTATTTAAAAACGGATTGCTAAAATTTAGTGAAAGAGATTTTAAAGATGCTGAAATGCTATTTAACAAAGCCATTGAACTAGGTAGCAAAAAACCAATAATTAATTATTACCTGGCAATGGGTAGCTTTGAATTAAAAAATCACGAAGAGGTTATAAAACGTTCTACAATTTTAATAGAAAGTCAACCCGAATACAAAAGAGATCTGTGTTTTTTAAGAGCAAAAAGTTATGAAGCTTTAAAAAAATACGCTAAAGCCAAAGCTGATTATTTAGAAGCAAAAAAACAAGGTAATCCTTTTGCTGACTATAAATTATCGATTTTACCGCTAAATTAGAACCATTTTTTCTTCTTGAAATAGTAAATCATAAGCAGCAAAATTAAAAACATTACGGCTAATAAAGCAAAGTAACCGTTTTGATAATGAAGTTAGGGAATGTTGTCAAAATTCATTCCATATAAACCCGCTATAAAAGTTAACGGCATAAAAATAGCCGAAACAACGGTAAGCAATTTCATAATTTGGTTCATTTTATGCGCCTGAGCTGTATAAAAAAAGTTACTTGCGCTTTCTAACGAACTTTTATCGTATTCTATTTGTTCTAAAAGCTCGTTTGTTTTATGAAGTAAGCGAGAGAAATAATGAAAATTACCATCTTCTATTAAAGTAAAATCTTCGTCTTCTTTTAAATTTATTAACGTAAAAATGGCTTCTCTAAGCGGAGTAACCGAACGCTTTAAAAAATGAAAAACTTCTCGTAAAGTCTCTATTTGTTGCATTACTGTTGGGTCATCGGAAGTTTTAGATTGCAACATTAAAGCCTCTATACTGTCTTCTTTAGCATCTATTGTTATAAAATAGTTTTCTATAATAGCATCTAATAATAAATACAATAAATAATCGGCCTTTTTTTTACGAACCAAACCTACTTTTGTATCAATACGCTCTCTAATGTAATCGAAATAATCGGCCTTTTTTTCTTGAAAAGAGACCAAAATACCATCTCTTAAAAGAAAACTAATTTGTTCTACCGAGATTGCGTTATGTTCAGTTGTTGGTAAAATAGACTTTACATTAAAAAACAAAGAATCGTCTAAATCGTCAAAATGAGCACTTCGAGAAATTGATACAATATCCGATAAAATGGAAGGAGGAATATTCAACTCCTCTCCTATTTGAATTATAGCGTCTTTATTGGTTAAGCCCGAAAAATTCAACCAATTTACACGGTCTTTTTTTGTTGCTGTTTGCCAGTTGTCAAAAGAAAAATTAGGAGTAAAAACAACTTGATCAAAATTATAAACATAAAGTTGCATATCCGAAACCTCTTTATCAAAATCTCCAGATTAGTTTAATGCAATTGCGTTTTTCTTTTTGTATTTTTTATTTCTAATTCGTCTCAAAGTAGTAAGTTTTACCCAAATATATTAAATTATAACTGTTCAATAGACATCAAAAAACAAATAAATTGTAAATTCGCACATATAAAAATCATTTTATGAAATCATCTATCACAAAGATACTGTTAGCCCTTCTTGTAATTTTTACCTATACTAGCTGTACTAAAGAAAAAACTAAATTTATTTTTTATAAAGACTCCGACAGTGGAGAAATTAGTTCTGTTGAGGAATATAATAGCAAAATTGAAAAACAAAAAATAATTTTCAAACCACAAAATGGTGTAACATTTACAACCTCTATCACAGATAGCTTAATAACGAATGATACTTTAATTTACATTTTTAAAAACAATATAAAAATTGACCAAAAACAATTGAAAATTAAAGATGCTGAAATTAAAAATGAAATGGTTAAAAGTCGTAAAAAAATAGACTTATCACAACTTAAAACCATAGACAACAAAGCATTGGTTACAGACCAAAACAAAACTACTTTAATTTACGTTTGGAAAACAAACGCTAAAAATTGCATAAAAGATTTTAAAATTATAGAAAGTCTTTTAAATAAAAAATATACTGTATTTGCTTTAACTCACGAAACATCTAAAACTGTAGCTAATTATTTATCCTCTAATTCATTTGAAGTAAACCAAATTGTTAATGCACCTTATTTTTTATCGGAATTAAACATAAAAAAAACGCGCCAATTAATCGTTCTTAATAAAAACAAAGAATTAATAGATATTATTGACATATCACTTTTAGACAAAAATGATATTGAAAATGAGTTAAACACTAAACTTAAAAATCTTTTTAATTAATGACTACATTATTTATAAATATTAAGCAACTAGTGCAAGTTAGAGATGAAAAAATAGATTTTTTGGCTGGTGCAGATATGAAAATATTACCATTTATTGAAAATGCATATTTAGAAATAGAAAATGAAAATATTGTAGATTTTGGAAAAATGGAGAACAAGCCAAATGATACTAATAAAAATGTTGTCGATTGCACTGGAAAAGTTGTTTTACCAAGTTGGATAGACAGCCATACGCATTTAGTATATGCAGGCAATAGAGTAAACGAATTTGTAGATCGAATTAATGGTTTGAGCTACGAGGAAATTGCAAATAAAGGCGGTGGAATTTTAAACTCTGCCAAACTACTTCAGCAAACATCAGAAGAAGTGCTTTATGAACAAGCCGCTAAACGATTGGAAACCATTGTTAAAATGGGTACTGGCGCTGTAGAAATAAAGTCGGGATATGGCTTAACAGTAGCAAGCGAAATTAAAATGCTTAGGGTAATTAAAAAGCTAAAAGCAAATTATAGTTTACCCATTAAAGCAACTTTTTTAGGAGCACATGCTTTTCCTTCTAAGTTTAAAGAAAACCACAAAGCTTACATCGACTTAATTATAAACGAAATGCTTCCAGTAATAGCTAAAGAAAAGTTAGCAGATTATATTGATGCTTTTTGTGAAACAGGTTATTTTTCTGTTGAAGAAACTGAACGAATTATGGAAGCTGGTGCAAAATATGGCTTAAAAGCCAAGATACATGTAAATCAGTTTACCGCTATAAACGGCATAAAAGCTTGTGTAAAACACAATGCTTTAAGTGTAGATCATTTAGAAATAGTAAGTGAAGATGATATAGAAGCATTAAAAAACTGTAATACTATGCCTGTAGCATTACCAAGTTGCTCCTATTTTATTAATATTCCTTATACACCCGCCAGAAAAATAATAGACGCTGGCTTACCTTTAGCTTTAGCAACTGACTATAACCCAGGCACAACACCGTCTGGAAACATGAGTTTTGTTGTAGCTACAGCTTGTGTAAAAATGAAAATGACACCCGAAGAAGCAATAAATGCTGCTACTATAAATGCTGCTTATGCTATGGAAGTTGGTAATACTCACGGAAGTATAACTAAAGGTAAAAAAGCAAGCTTTATAATTACAAAGCCTATAGAGCACTACGCTCAAATTCCTTATGAATTTGCTACTAATTTAATAGAAACGGTTTATTTAGACGGTAAAAAAATATAAAAAAAAGGTTGCTTAAAGCAACCATTTTTTATAAATAATTGTGTTTTATTATCTTAAATCGAATGAAGTACTAGAAACAATATTTCCTTGTATATCGAATAATTTTACAAAGTAAGTTCCTTTTTCAAAATCATCACCTTTAATGCTTTCGTTTACTTGAACCGTTTTATTATCGAATCCAATTTTAGTTTTAAAAGAATAAGTTAATGTAACTGAATCTGAAACCGGAATAGTTTGCTTATCTCCAAGAACATTTCCTTTAGCATCTATAATTTGTGCGTAGTAAATACGATCGCCTTTATCTGCAATTGCGTTTTCGGCAATTACAAAGCTAATTTTTAATTTATTTACTCGACTTGCCTTATCGGTAACAATCTCTTTCCCCGAATTTTTCTCTTTAACAGCCATAACATTTAAGTTAAGTACTGATAATTTAGATGCTTTAGTTACTTTTTTAGCTAACTTATCGTTTTGACTCATTAAAGTATCTGTTAACCTAACTACTTCTTGCATTTCTGTTTTGGTACTGTCTAAAGTAGATGTTAAAGCCACATTTTCTGCCTTTAAAATAAGGTTTTCTTCTTTTAACGTTTCCATTTCTCTTTTTAAACGAATGTATTCGTTTTTATATTTAGCCATAGAAGCTGCGTCACCTTTAGCCGATTTAATTTGACCCAATAAATTTACCATTTCGGTTCTCTGAGCTTCAAAATCTTCTTTTAATGTAGAATTCTCTGCAATTAAAAGATCATATTCTGCAATTTTAGCTGCTAATTCGGCAGTTATAACCTCTTTTTCATTATTTAAAACCTCTATAGAATTTTTATTTTCATTTTGAGTTTTAAAAATATATGCTACACTACCACCTAATAACAAAAGTAAAATTAAAATTACTGCTTTTAAACCCGAGTTATTCTTAGAATTTTCCATTTTTATTTTTTTTATTTTACAACAAAAGTACTATGAAAAAAGTAATTAACAATAGTTGAATAAATTTATTTTAAAAATAGTATTTTTGACTGAATTATAATTAGAAATGGAAAGCATTATAAAGTATAGTCTTAAAGAGCTAACGGCTGCAACAAACCACCGAAGTGGTGAGGTTAAAATAGGTGAAAAAATACAATTAATCCCAGACAACGAAGATGCAATTGAGTTTATAAAAAGTAGTAAATCAAAATTTGTATTATTTGGAATTCCCGAAGATATTGGAGTACGTGCTAATTTTGGAAAACCAGGGACAACTTCAGCATTTAGCAAATTTTTGAGCAGCTTTTTAAACATGCAGCACAATAAGTTTTGCAAAGGTTCTGATGTAATTTTACTTGGCGAATTAGATGTTAGCGATGAGCTTTCATTTGCCGATGAATTAGACCCACTAATTTTAGAAGATAGGAAAAAACTTAATGAGCTAGTACATGTTATAGATAAAGAAGTATCACATATAATGCATCAAATTATTGCAGCTGGCAAAACACCAATTGTAATAGGTGGCGGACATAATAATGCATATGGAAACATAAAAGGTTTGGCATTAGCAAAAGGAAAAGCAGCTAATGTTATTAATTTTGATGCTCATACCGATTTTAGAGCTTTAGAAGGCAGACATTCGGGAAATGGATTTAGTTATGCCTATGATGAGGGTTTTATAAAAAAATACTTTATCTTTGGACTCCACGAAAGCTACACTTCTAAGGCGGTTTTAAATCAGTTAAAAGATTTAGAAAAACAAATTCAGTACATAAGCTACGATGATATAGCAATTAAAAATAAATATTCTTATCCCGAAGCAATAACAACAGGTTTAAATTTTATTAATTCTGAGCCTTTTGGTATAGAAATGGATTTAGATGCTATACAAAACATAGCTTCTAGCGCTATAACTCCTAGCGGATTTAGCGTAGAACAAGCAAGGAATTTTACATTTCTAGTGGGACAACACAAAAACAGTTGTTATTTACATATTTGTGAAGGTGCACCTAGTTTTGAACAAAATCAAAATACAAATCAAACCGGTAAGCTAATTGCTTACTTAGTTACCGACTTTATAAAAAGCAAGTCGGAAAAATTATAAATTATGACATTTGACGATTTAAACTTAATAAAACCAATTCAAGAAGCTCTATTAGATATTAACTACACAGAACCAACACCTATACAAGAAAAAGCCATTCCGCTTATTATAGAAGGACATGACTTAGTAGCAAGTGCGCAAACAGGTACAGGTAAAACAGCTGCTTTTGCAATACCTATTATACATGCAATTCATCCTATAGTTGGTTCGCCTAAAAAGCGAAAAAACATAAGAACGGTTGTGGTTACACCAACCCGAGAATTAGCCATACAAATTGCCGAAAATTTTGAATTATATGCAAAATATACAGGCATTAAAACCTTAGTTATTTTTGGAGGTGTAAGTCAAGTACCCCAAGTAAACGAGCTAAAAAGAGGAGTAGATGTTTTAATTGCAACTCCAGGGCGACTTTTAGATTTAAACAATCAGGGATATATTAATCTAGATCATATGCATCATTTGGTTTTAGACGAAGCAGACCAAATGTTAGATATGGGTTTTATTCACGATGTAAAGAAAATTGTAAAGTTGACACCAGATAACAGGCAGACTCTTTTGTTTTCTGCAACTATGCCGTTAGCTATTAGAGAATTGGCAGATACTTTTTTAACAAAACCTAAATATGTAGCTGTTACTCCCGTTTCTAGTACTGCAGAAAAAATTAAACAAGTAGTTTATTTTGTAGAAAAAGAAAATAAAAGAAAATTATTGCACCATATAATTACCACACAAAATTTAAAAAATGTATTGGTTTTTTCTAGAACAAAACATGGCGCAGATAATATTGTTAAAGCATTAAAAAAACAAAATATAGAAGCTGCTGCAATACATGGAGACAAATCTCAAAACGCAAGAGTTCGTGTTTTAGATGGTTTTAAAAACAATAGTGTACATGTTCTTGTAGCAACAGATATTGCGGCTAGAGGAATAGATATAGATGATTTACCTTTTGTATTAAACTTCGATTTACCTAACGTTCCCGAAACCTATGTGCATAGAATTGGTAGAACTGGAAGAGCGGGAAAAGAAGGAAGTTCAATTTCGTTTTGTGCTAAAGATGAAGCACCTTATTTAAAAGATATAGAAAAATTAATTCGTTTAAAAATTAAGGAGGTAAAAGACAATCCATTTCCTTGGAATGAAAGCAAACCAAGTAATGAACCTGTTAAGAAAGATTTAAGAAACAAAAAGAAAGAGCAAACAAATTCTAGAAAATCGGATGCATCTAAAAAAAATAAAAAAAGATGGTATTAATAATTTACTTGAATAAAATTAAGTAAATCTTCTGACTTTACTGGTTTTGTTAAAATTGCATTCATACCTGCTTTTAAAGCATCTTCCTCAACCTCGGACTTATCAAAAGCGGTTAAAGCAAATATTGGCGTTTCAATACCTTCATTTCGTATTAAAACAGTAGTTTCAAAACCGTTTATTTGAGGCATATTTATATCCATCAAAATAAGATCGAATGTTTTTGTTTTTAATAATTCTAAGGCATCAAAACCATTATCAATTACTTCACAAGTATAATCCATGTTTTCTAACATTTTTTGGGTAACCATTTGGTTAATTTTATTGTCTTCGACCATTAAAACATCCAGTTGATCTTTTTTAATTACAGGTTGTAATTTAACTTCTTGTGGCATTGCAGAAATTATTTCTACAGGTAACTCTATTGTAAACGTAGTACCTTTATTTACCTGGCTATATAAACTTATTGTACCATTAAAAAGTGAAACTAAGTTCTTAACAATAGACAAACCTAGTCCAGTTCCCTGGTAATCGTCCTCTCTCCTATCTAATTGTACAAATTTTTCAAAAATTAATTCTTGAGATTCTTTCGGAATTCCTACTCCATTATCTTTAACCCTAAGTATTAAATTACAATTATTAGTGGTTTTATTACTAATCTCTATTGTTAAAGACACTTCACCATTATGTGTGAATTTAAATGAGTTAGATATTAAATTTATTATGATTTGCGAAATTCGAATTTTATCAGAATTTAAAAATTCAGGTACATCATCAGCTATATTAATAGTAAATTCATTATTGTATTTTTTTGCCATTATAGACAAAGATTCTTTAACTGTATCCATTTCTTTCTTTAAAATAAATGGAGCATTATTTAACGTTAACTTTTGTTCCTCTATTTTATATAAATTAAGAACATCGTTAACTAACGAAAGTAAATAATTAGCCGAGAATTGTAAAGCATCTAAATGTTTGGTACTACCTTCTAATCCGTTTTCTTTTCTTTCTGCAAAAATAATGTCTGTTATTCCAACAATACCATAAAGCGGAGTTCGAATTTCGTGACTTATAGTTGAAATGAATTTAGTTTTAAAATTAGAAGCTTGTTCTGCCTGATTTTTTGCAATTGTTAAATCATCATTGGCTTTTTTAAGCACATTATTAATTTCTTTTTTACTTTCATTAAAACGAATGATGTACAATAAGTAACCTCCAACACTAATTAACGAAAGGGTTATTAAGATTATAATTAAATTTTTATTTCTATCTTTTTCTTTTTGCAATTTTGCCTCAGCGAGTAACTGTTCTTTTTGTCTCAATGCTTCAGAACTATTTACGTTATCTGTAACAGCATCTAAACCATTTTTTTCTTCCTTAGCTAATATTAACTTATTTATGGAATCAGCTTGGCTTAAATATAAATAAGCTTTCTCAAAATTATTTTGCTTTTTATAAATTTTTGAAGTCGATTCGTAAATTTTAACAATACTTTTAGTAAACATACTAATGTCTGCATTTTTTATATAATCAATGGCCTTCAGGTAATTAGTTTCTGCTAAGTTTAAATTGTCTTTATACTCGAAGTACTGCCCCATTAACGAATAAAATGATATGTAAGCATCTCGTTTTTTAAACTTTTTTAAATCTGACTTAATTTTTATTAAATAATCATAAGCAATCTCGTACTTGTTATTATCAAAGAAAGCAATAACTAAGTTTAGCCTATCTAATAAAGTTTGCTCATTATTTATTCCTAAGTTTTTGGATAGTTCTACACTTTTAATATAAAAATCTAATCCTTTTTTTGAATCGATACCATTGTACATATAATAATTACCCAAATTATTATATATCCATGTTTTAATTGTGTCGTTTTTAGCTAATTCAGCATGATTTAAACCTTTCTCAAAATAATTTAATGCTTCGTTTCCAGGACTAATTTCTTCAAATGTAAGACCTACAACATTATATGTCATTGCACATAAATTATGGTCATTATTTATAGTTGATGCCGCTAAAACAGAATTAGAAATCCTTAATGATTCTTTATATTCATAATTCATAAAATGAGAAACAGCAATAGATAACGAATCTTTGTATTTTAAAGAATCGTATTTTAATTGCGCATTCACAAATTGTGCAAACAACAAAAATAAAATTAGTGCTTTTTTTTGCATGTACTTTATCTAATTAGCTTTCTGTATTTAATTCTCGTTGGTACTATATCTTTACCAAGTCGTTTTCGTTTGTTTTCTTCATAATCAGAGAAACTTCCCTCGAAGAAATACACTTGAGAATCACCTTCAAAAGCCAAGATATGTGTACACACACGGTCTAAAAACCAACGGTCGTGAGAAATAATTACAGCACAACCTGCAAAATTTTCTAAACCTTCTTCTAAAGCTCTTAAAGTGTTAACATCTAAATCATTTGTTGGCTCATCTAAAAGCAAAACGTTTCCTTCCTCTTTTAGCGTCATGGCTAGGTGCAAACGGTTACGTTCACCTCCCGAAAGGGTATCAACTTTTTTATTTTGTTCGCTTCCTCCAAAATTAAAACGAGAAAGGTAAGCTCTTGAATTTACTTGTCTGCCGCCCATCATTACCATTTCTTGCCCATCGGCAAAATTTTCCCAAATAGATTTTTGACTATCAATATTAGAATGAGATTGGTCAACGTATGCAATTTTTACCGTATCACCTACTTCAAAATTACCCGAATCTATTTTTTGTTCTCCCATTATCATTTTAAAGATGGTCGATTTACCTGCACCGTTTGGACCAATTATACCAACAATACCCGCTTGTGGTAATTTAAAGTTTAAATCGTCGTATAATAATTTATCGCCAAATGCCTTAGCTACATTTTTAGCTTCTATAACATTTGTTCCTAACCTTGGGCCATTTGGAATATAAATTTCTAATTTCTCTTCCAGTTGTTTTTGGTCTTCGTTTAATAATTTATCGTAATTCTGTAAACGTGCTTTTTGCTTGGTCTGACGTCCTTTTGCGCCTTGTCTAACCCAATCCAACTCTCTTTCAAGTGTTTTTCTTCGTTTCGATTCGGTTTTTTCTTCTTGCTTTAAACGTGTCGATTTTTGATCTAACCAAGAAGAATAATTTCCTTTCCACGGAATACCTTCACCTCTATCTAATTCTAAAATCCAACCAGCTACGTTATCTAAAAAGTACCTGTCGTGCGTTACTGCAATAACGGTACCTGCATATTGTTGTAAAT
>CBFIIG010000059.1:0-10433 GCA_965662615.1 Flavobacterium sp. | reverse complement strand
CACACAGATTACTTTTTCGTCTGGCCCTTTTTCATCTGCCATATGGAAAACTCCAATTGGCTTAACTTCCATTACACAACCTGGGAAAGTAGGTTCTGTTACTAAAACCAACACGTCTAACGGATCACCGTCTAGTGCTAAAGTTTCGGGAATAAATCCGTAATCTGCAGGATACATCATCGAAGAGAAAAGCATACGGTCATAGCGTATTTTTTTCATTTCGAAATCGTATTCATATTTGTTTCTGCTTCAGTACATCAAATGTAGTTACTTTGTCTGCTGTCATTTTATCTTTAAATTTTCAGTGTGCAAATATACAAAACAAGGCTTGTTTTTTAGGCTAATTACACAAGGATATTGTAAATTTAAAATACACATAACTAACTAAAAATATAAGTAACTGATAATCAATAATTAACTTACATTAAGTTAATAAATTAATGGTGTTCTGTTCCTGCTTTTTAAATAATAATGCCATAAAATAAAGGTAGCCATACTTTTATAGGGTGTCCATTTATTGGCTAATTCAATTATTTCTTCTTTTTTAGAAATTGAATAAAGTTCTTTTATGCAATTAATTATTGCAATATCGCCAAGTGGAATTATGTTTGGGTGTTTTAGCGCAAACTGTAAATACACTTCGGTAGTCCAATTTCCAATACCTTTTATACTGGTTAATTGTTTTCTTATTTCTGCTTCGCTATTGCTTTTTAGGTTTTCTAAATCCAAACTTTTGTTTAAAACCGCAGCCGAAAGTGCTTTTAAATAAATGCATTTTTGCCTGCTAACTCCTACCTGTTTTAACTTTTCTTCTTTACAATTTAATATATTAGACGGAGTAATTTCGACAACCTCTTCTTTTACTTTTAAAAAGCAGGCTTTCGCCGAAGCCAAAGAAACTTGCTGCTCTAAAATGAGTTTGCATAGCGTTTCAAAACCTTCGGGTCTTGATGGTATATAGGGTGCTCCGTATTTTAAAACGATTTGTTTTAATATAATATCCTTTTTAGTTAAGTATGCTATTGCTTCTTTAGACATTAAAAATAAAATCCAAATGAAGCTTTAATTGCAAACTTATTTGCATTGGGCATTTCTAGGTAATTACCTCTCCATGCAAAATCAATACGCATAATCTTAAAAATATTTCCTACACCTGCATGGTACTCATAATACACTTCGTCTGGCGCTTGATAAAATAAGCCCGAAGCGTTTATTGATTTATTAGCATCTGAAACGGTACCATAAATAGCTTTTATACCTATTATTTCTCTTAGGTTTAATTTACGTAACATAGGTATGCGCGAAAACAATCGTCCGTTAAAATGATGTTCTAAATGAACCGAAGCATATTCATCGGCAACAAATTCATAGAAATCGAGCAGGTTATATGTGTTTTCTATTAAAAAATAAGATTGATTACCCGGAACCACGCCCATAAGTCCAAGAGGAACTTCTCCAAAAATTTTACCCACTTCTACAGTGGTAAACAAACGACCAAAGCCACCAATTAATGTAGGTTGTCTGTAATAGAATTGTACTTTCTCGTATTTAAAATCGCTATCTAATACACCTTTTAAACCTTGACTAAAACTAGCAAAAAAACGCGGATAATTACTATCCACCAAAAGTCGATCTACACCATAACCTACGGTTTTTCTACCTGGCATATAATCAACTTGAAAGTTAAGTTCTGCTTGTTTTACTTTAGATCTTTCTACTGTTCTGTTGGCGTCTGTGAAATAATTAAGACTAAAGGTTTCAGAAGCCGATTCTAAGGTTCTAAAAGAAAAGTTGGATTTTAATACTACATTTTTAAGTGGTTCTATTTCGGCAGCAATGTTGGTGAGATTTACACTGGTTAGTTTGTCATTAACTCCTGCATTTAAAAACGATGAAGAAGCAAAACTTCTCCCCAAAACATCATTGCTCGTAGTTAAACTAACGCCAATTTGTTCCACATCTTCTCTTCTTCCTGCAGACAGAATTAATCTGTTTTTTGTGTTTACCATCCATTTTCCAGAAAAGCCATATTTTGCTTTTTGATCTCTAAAACCATAAGCCGTATAGCCTTGTAATCTCCATCTGTCGTTTGGACCAAAGTAGGTTCTACCACCAACTCTTATCCTTAATCCTTCTACATCGTTAAAACCAAAAGTAGAAAATATAGGGCCAAAATCTATATTACCAACTTGTATGTATCCGCTACCTAAAATAGTTGCCAAGTTGTATATTTGCTTAAAACGAGGCACTGTACTTAACGTATCGAGCATGGTATAAATACCTTTTTCGTTTTTATTTAAAGCTTCTAGTCTGTTTTTTTGCCAAAACGAATCGTCTCTATTGAAAACTGTATTATCATAAAAATTCACTTCCTCTTTGTAAAACTCTTTGGGTTTTTCTTCATCAAATTTATGGTCGTTATAAATGGTGGTTCTTTTTCCATAAAGCCCTTTAGATTCTTCTTTTTTAGAAAAACTAAAATCCGACATCATATAGTCTCTTTTTAGCAAAAAAACCGAGTCGTTTACCACGTCAAAATCTTGCTCAATGTAAATTTCTTTTACCCAGTTGATGTTGGCACTTTTACTGGCTTCAAGATTTATTTTTTTAATTGCCCAAGTACTATCGTTTACCCAAAAATCACCTTTAAAAGTGAGTTCGTTTTTTCGTCTGGGGTAATACACAATGTTATAGCACCATTTATTGTCTATGTACATACTGTCACTCAATACATAATTATACGTTTGAATACCTGTACGAGATAATGGAGAGGTAAAATCTTTATCAAAAAATTTCAAATAGTTTTTATAAATATCATAATCAACATAAAGGTCTTTAATAAAAGTATTAACACCCTCACCATTTCCAAAACCAGAGTTTTTATTTCCTAAAAGAATTTCTTTTTTCTTTTTTAGTTCATTATCACCATACACTTCGCTAAAAGTTTCGTTTATAAAAATGGGTAAAAAACTTTTACCGCTTATGCGAGAAGTGTCTATTTGATCGAAAATAAATTCCATTCCTTTAAACAGTTTATTAGCCATAAAGGCACTGTCTATTGTGTTCATGTCAAACTCCACTTTTTCGTATCGGTTGTATTGGTATTGATCAAACATATACAAGCCGTTTTGTTTTTTACGAGCCCAAATTTTTCGTAAAATATCTAAAGCTGGATTTTCTTTTTTAGAAGTTTTTCCATAATAAAGTTTTACTTCTTTCAGTTCAGTTCCTTGCCCTAAAGTAATTACTAAGTTTTTATTTAAACCTGGCTTAAGTGCTATTTCTTTTGTTTCAAAGCCAATAAATGAAACCACAAGTGTGTTATATGTTTCATCTGCTTCAAAATAAAAATCGCCATTGTCATCTGTAATTACTCCAATTTTGGAGTTTTTAAAGATAACGTTGGCAAAAGCAATAGGTTCGCCCATGTCGTCTATTACTTTTCCACCTACTTTTGTTTGTGCAAAACTTGAGGTTGCAATAATTAGGAATAAAAATATTATTAGTTTTTTCATTAAAATATAAATATGAAACAAATGTAAAATAAAAAAAAACTTCACCACATAAAAGAGGTGAAGTTTTAATAAAATAGGGTGATTTACCTCTTATTTGTATAATACTTTTCTAACTGCTTTTTTAACATCCTCTGCATTCGGCAACCATTCGGCTAATAAAACAGGAGAATATGGAGCAGGAGTATCTGCTGTTGTAATACGTTGTACAGGAGCGTCTAAATAGTCAAAAGCTTGTTCTTGCACAAAATAAGTAATTTCAGAAGCAACACTTGCAAAAGGCCAAGCCTCTTCTAAAACTACTAAACGATTGGTTTTTTTAACCGAAGTTAAAATAGCTTCTCTGTCCATTGGACGAACCGTTCTAAGGTCGATTACTTCAACAGAAATATTTTCTTTAGCTAAATCTTCAGCTGCAGAAAGTGCTTCTTTTATAATTTTTCCAAAAGATACAACAGTTACATCTGTACCGCTTCTTTTTATATCTGCAACTCCTAACGGAATGGTGTACTCTCCTTCTGGCACTTCGCCTTTGTCGCCATACATTTGCTCACTTTCCATAAAAATAACAGGGTCGTTATCTCTAATAGCTGCTTTTAATAAACCTTTAGCATCATAAACAGTAGATGGTACAACAACTTTTAAACCAGGTGTGTTTGCAAACCAGTTTTCAAAAGCTTGTGAGTGTGTTGCTCCTAATTGACCAGCAGAAGCTGTTGGGCCTCTAAAAACAATTGGCATTGGGAATTGACCACCAGACATCTGACGCATTTTTGCGGCATTGTTTATAATTTGGTCAATACCTACTAAAGAGAAGTTAAAGGTCATAAACTCAACAATAGGTCTGTTTCCATTCATGGCACTACCTACGGCAATACCTGCAAAGCCAAGCTCAGCAATAGGAGTATCTATAACTCTTTTAGGGCCAAATTCATCTAACATTCCTTTAGATGCTTTGTAAGCTCCATTATATTCTGCAACTTCTTCACCTATAAGGTAAATAGTTTCGTCTAATCTCATTTCTTCACTCATTGCCTCGGCAATAGCTTCTCTAAACTGTATTGTTTTCATTAAATATAATTTTTGGTAAAATTAACTAAAGAGCAAAAGTAAATAAATAAACCCAAATAAATGCAAAAAAGAACAGCCTTAAAGACCTTTTTCGTTTTTTTTATAAATCTTATAAATTATTGCATTTTACGCAAACGATTTCGCAGAATCCACTTGAAACGTTAAAACAAATCTTAAATCTCTATTAAAATATGCAAAAAAACTAAATTTATTATGCGTGCATAGTAAATATTCTAATTAAATTTAGTAATTTCGTAGCAGAAAAAAAACACTTTTTAAGTATGAAAATATTAGTTTGCATCAGTCACGTACCTGATACTACATCGAAAATTAACTTTACAAATAACGATACCGAGTTTGATAAAAACGGAGTGCAATTTGTGATAAATCCTAACGACGAATTTGGTTTAACCAAAGCCGTTCAAATGAAAGAGCAACAAGGTGCAACAATTACAGTAGTAAATGTTGGAGAAGCAGATACAGAGCCAACACTTAGAAAAGCTTTAGCTATTGGGGCAGATGACGCTATACGTGTAAATATGAGTCCTAAAGATGGAATGAATGTAGCACAACAGCTAGCGGAAGTTGTAAAAAACGGTGGTTTTGATTTGGTAATTACAGGAACTGAATCTATCGATTATAACGGTGGAATGGTACCAGGAATGCTTTCAGGTTTATTAGACTTTAACTTTGTTAATGCTTGTATTGATTTAAAAGTAGATGGAACAAATGCAACTGCAATTAGAGAAATTGATGGCGGAAAAGAAACCATTACAACACAATTGCCTTTAATTATTGCAGGTAAAAAAGGATTGGTAGAAGAAAAAGATTTGCGTATTCCAAACATGAGAGGAATTATGACAGCACGTAGCAAAGCCTTAAATGTGATAGAAGCTTCTGGAGCTGCAAACGCAACACAATCGCTTTCTTTTGAAAAACCAGTTGCAAAGTCGGCAGTAAAATTAATAGATGCCGCAAACATAGACGAGTTAATTAACCTGTTGCATAGCGAAGCTAAAGTAATCTAATTTTCACCTTCTAAAACAAAAAACATGTCAGTACTTATATACACAGAGGCCGTAGAAGGTCAATTAAAAAAAGCCGCTTTTGAGTTGGCTTCATACGCAAAAAAAATGGCAGAACAAATGGGAACTAGCGTAACTGCTGTAACCATTAATGCTAAAAACACTGCCGATTTAGCAAAATACGGAGTAGATAAAGTGTTAAACGTAACCGATGCAAAGCTTGAAAAATTTTCGGCAAAAGCATACGCAAGCGTCGTAAAACAAGCCGCAGTGCAAGAAAACGCCTCAGTAATTGCAGTAGCTTCAACTACAGACAGTTTATATGTAGCGCCATTAGCCGCAGCAGCATTACAAGCAGGTTATGCATCTAACGTTGTTGCATTGCCAGTAAGCACTTCTCCTTTTCAGGTAAAAAGAACCGCTTTTTCTAACAAAGCGTTTACAGTAACCGAAATAGAAACAGCAAATAAAGTTGTCGCTTTAGCTAAAAACGCATTTGGTTTACACGAAGCAGCAGGGGCAGGAGCAGAAGAAGCTTTTTCTCCAGCTTTAAGCGATGCCGATTTTGGAATTCAGGTTCAAAATACAGAAAAGGTAACAGGTAAAGTAACCATTGCCGATGCCGAAGTAGTAGTTTCTGCTGGTAGAGGAATGAAAGGACCAGAAAACTGGGGAATGATAGAAGAATTAGCAGGCGTTTTAGGCGCAGCAACTGCATGTTCTAAGCCTGTTTCAGATATTGGCTGGAGACCTCACTCAGAGCACGTGGGGCAAACAGGTAAGCCTGTTGCAGCCAACTTGTATATTGCTGTTGGTATTTCAGGAGCCATTCAGCACATTGCAGGGATTAACTCATCTAAAGTTAAAGTGGTAATAAACACAGACCCAGAAGCACCTTTCTTTAAAGTAGCCGATTACGGAATTGTAGGAGATGCCTTTGAAGTAGTGCCACAATTAATAGAAAAATTAAAAGCATTTAAGCAGCAAAATAGCTAGTAAAAGTTCAATAATACGAGAGCGGTATAATTAAAGAAAAATAATATCTTTGATTGTACCGCTCTTTTTTTTATTTTTGAAGCCAATAACAATGGCATATCCGCCGAGCATATTCCTGCTATCCGCTAAATCTCTTTTGTGAACAAAAGAGGATATCGCTGCTATCAGGGCTAAAGGCCAATCATTTTCAGTCCTTAAAAGACACAAAGCATGAGTTTAGTTAAACTACATATAAAAGGAATATCGTACTCCAACACAAACAATGGAGCATACGCCATACTTTTAAACGAAGCCGACGGCGACAGAAAACTACCCATAGTAATTGGCGCTTTTGAGGCACAATCTATAGCCGTAGCTTTAGAAAAAGAAATAAAACCACCAAGACCACTTACGCACGATTTATTTAAAAATTTTGCTGAGCGTTTTGATATTGTAGTAAAACAAGTTATAATTCACAAGCTAGTTGACGGACTTTTCTTTTCTAGTATAATTTGCGAACGCGACAAAATAGAAGAAATAATAGACGCCCGTACGTCTGACGCAATTGCACTTGCCATACGTTTTAATGCGCCTATTTTTACGTATAAAAACATATTAGACAAAGCAGGGATTTTATTAAATGTAGAACCAAAAGACGAAGACAACATAGAAGAAACAGAAGATGATTTTGATGTATTGTCGCCACCAGAAACTTTTGGTCTAAATTCATATGCAGACTATAGTATAGAAGAACTAAACCAATTATTAAACGAAGCCATACAAAACGAAGACTACGAAAAAGCAGCCGCCGTTAGAGATGAAATAACCAAAAAAGAATCGTAATTTAAAAGTACATGTTAAAAAAACAGTTCATTCAATTCATCTTATTTGTGATGCCTTTATTGGTTTTCGGACAAATAGAAAACAATTGGCAAAACACAAATAATACTTCTTTTTTAAATTTAAAAGACGGTAATTATTCGTTAAAAACCACAACCGATAGTGTTTCACAAATCGGAAGTTATTTAGTAGAATCGAACCGCTTGTATTTATTTCCCTCAAACGACGACGCAGCTACCAAAAAGCTAGATATTATTTCTCAAACCGACAGTACTTTAGTACTAAAAAACGGAACAGAAAAGCTTGCTTTTGTATCGCCAATTCTTAAAAAAGAAAAACAAGCAGTTAGTACAGCCATAAAAAGCGAAGGTACAACCGTAACGGGTGTTATAAGAGGATTAATTGGTATGCTGGTACTTTTATTAATAGCTTATTTTGCAAGTACCAATCGTAAGGCAATAAACTGGAAAACCGTTGGGATTGGTTTAGCCGCTCAGCTTATATTGGCATACGGAATTTTAAAAGTACATTTTGTACAATTGTTTTTTGATGTGGTAGGTAAGTTATTTACCAAAATACTAGAATTTACGCGCGCCGGAAGTGAATTCCTTTTAGGTGGTATGATGGATATTAAAAGTTTTGGTTTTATATTTTTATTTCAAGTATTGCCAACTATTATCTTTTTCTCTGCATTAACTTCGTTATTGTTTTATTTGGGAATTATTCAAAAAGTAGTAAAAATACTAGCCATAGCTTTAACCAAATTATTAAAAATATCTGGTGCAGAAAGTTTATCGGTTGCAGGTAATATATTTTTAGGTCAAACCGAAGCACCTTTACTTATTAAAGCATATTTAGACAAAATGAACAAGTCGGAAATGTTGCTTGTAATGGTTGGTGGAATGGCAACTGTTGCTGGAGGTGTATTGGCAGCTTATATTGGCTTTTTAGGTGGTGGAGACCCTGCTATGGAAGCCGAATTTGCAAGACACTTGTTAGCAGCATCTGTAATGGCAGCACCTGGTGCTATTGTTATTTCTAAAATTCTTTGTCCGCAAACCGAAAAAATAGAAACAAACGTTGAAGTTTCTAAAGAAAAAATAGGTTCTAATATTTTAGATGCAATTGCAACGGGAACAACCGAAGGTTTAAAACTAGCAGCCAATGTAGCGGCAATGCTTTTGGTTTTTATATCGTTTATAGCCATGTTTAATTATATTTTAGGAACAGTTGGAACTTATACTGGATTAAACAATGTAATTGCTGCAAATACACCTTACGAGCAGTTTTCTTTAGAAACTATTTTAGGATTGGTTTTTGCGCCGCTTATGTGGTTAATTGGTGTTGCCAAAGAAGACATGATGCTTATGGGACAGCTTTTGGGTATAAAACTAGCGGCAAGTGAATTTGTAGGTTATATTCAATTGGCAGAATTAAAAGACATGACCAATTCGATACATTTTACCTATCAAAAATCAATTATTATGGCAACCTATATGCTATGTGGTTTTGCTAATTTTGCTTCAATTGGTATTCAGATTGGTGGAATTGGTTCTTTAGCACCTGGACAACGTAAAACTCTATCGGAGTTTGGATTAAAAGCTGTAATTGGTGGTAGTATTGCCTCTTTATTATCGGCAACTATTGCAGGTATGATTATTGGGTAATGGAAGAAAGGAGATGGGTAATAGGTAATGGGTAAAAGTTAATAGGAGGCGAATGAGAAATTTTAGAGAATTAGAAATTTGGAATTTATCAAGAGGTTTAGTTAAAGAGGTATATGTTTTAATGAAAGATATGCCAGTTGAAGAAAAATTTGGTTTGACCTCTCAAATTAAAAGAAGTGCAGTTTCAATTCCTTCAAACATTGCGGAAGGTTGTGCAAAAAAATCAAATAAAGACTTTTCTAGATTTTTAGAAATAAGTTTAGGCTCTTGTTACGAATTAGAAACACAATTGATTTATGTTTAGATATA
This sequence comes from Flavobacterium sp., assembly GCA_965662615.1. Classification (GTDB taxonomy): domain Bacteria; phylum Bacteroidota; class Bacteroidia; order Flavobacteriales; family Flavobacteriaceae; genus Flavobacterium. The sequence continues at coordinate 1,034 of CBFIIG010000059.1, read as the reverse complement.
GAATTGATTTCTGAAAATGCAATAGAAGAAAAAATAATACTAATACAAACAATAGAAAAAAAATCACATCATTTATTAATTATTTATCTGCGCAATAGTGTGCTAACCGATAACCCATTTAACAATTACCAATTATCCAATAATCATGCAACAATATCACGACCTACTAAAACATGTTTTAGCTAACGGAAATCAAAAAGGAGATAGAACAGGAACAGGAACTAAAAGTGTTTTTGGTTACCAAATGCGATTTGATTTAAGCGAGGGTTTCCCTATGGTTACAACTAAAAAACTGCACTTAAAATCTATTATATATGAGTTGCTGTGGTTTTTAAAAGGCGATACTAATATTGCATATTTAAAAGAAAATGGTGTAAAAATTTGGGACGAATGGGCTGATGAAAATGGTGATTTAGGACCTGTTTACGGGCACCAATGGCGCAATTGGAACAGTGAAGAAATTGACCAAATTGCCGATATAATTGAAACGTTAAAGACCAACCCAAACAGTAGACGTATGTTGGTTTCTGCATGGAACCCAAGCGTGTTGCCAGACACTTCGGTTTCTTTTGCTGAAAATGTTGCAAATAACAAAGCCGCTTTACCACCTTGTCATGCGTTTTTTCAGTTTTATGTTGCCGATGGTAAATTGAGTTGTCAGTTGTACCAACGCAGTGCGGATATATTTTTAGGCGTGCCTTTTAATATTGCTTCTTATGCTTTATTTACCATGATGATGGCTCAGGTTTGTGGCTTAGAGGCTGGAGATTTTATACATACGTTTGGTGATGCGCACATTTACAGCAACCACATGGAACAAGTAGATTTACAATTGAGTAGAGAACCACGTCCGTTACCAAAAATGATATTAAACCCAGCGGTAAAAAATATTTTCGATTTTACTTTTGATGATTTTACCCTTGAAGGTTATGATCCTCACCCGCACATTAAAGGAGCTGTAGCTATTTAAGTTGCGTAAGGGATAGAAGCTTTGTTTGAGCTCTTTTGGTTTTTGTAAAAAAACAAAAAGCGAG
>CBFIIG010000058.1:0-10906 GCA_965662615.1 Flavobacterium sp. | reverse complement strand
TGTTACAAAAACTATGGAAAACGGAAATATTGATGTTGAAGATTTAAGAGAAAAAGCACTTTTACACAAAGACAATCTTTCAGCTTTAATGGTAACTTACCCATCTACACATGGTGTTTTTGAAAGTGCTATTAGAGAAATAACTAAAATTATTCACGATAACGGTGGTTTAGTTTATATGGACGGTGCAAACATGAACGCACAAGTTGGACTTACAAACCCAGCAACTATTGGAGCAGATGTTTGTCACTTAAATTTACATAAAACATTCGCCATTCCTCACGGTGGTGGTGGACCAGGTGTTGGACCAATTTGTGTAAACGATAAATTAAAACCCATTTTACCAACAAATCCTATTATCCCAGTTGGTGGACCACAAGCAATATCTGCAATATCTGGTGCACCTTACGGATCTGCATTGGTTTGCCTAATATCTTACGGATACATCAGTATGCTAGGCGCTGAAGGACTAACAAAATCAACCGAATACGCTATTTTAAATGCAAATTACATGAAAGCCCGTTTGGAAGAGCACTACCCTGTTTTATACATGGGAGAAATGGGAAGAGCAGCGCACGAAATGATTTTAGATTGTAGAGCATTTAAAGAAAAAGGTATTGAAGTAACCGATATCGCAAAACGATTGATGGACTACGGATTTCATGCACCAACAGTATCTTTCCCGGTTGCAGGAACACTAATGATAGAGCCTACAGAGTCTGAAGACATTGGAGAATTAGACCGTTTTTGTGATGCTATGATTTCTATTAGAAAAGAAATTGAAGCAGCAACAAAAGAAGAACCGAATAATGTATTAAAAAATGCACCTCATACAATGGCAATGGTTACAGCTAACGAATGGATTTTCCCTTACACAAGAGAAACTGCAGCTTACCCACTTGAGTATGTAATGGACAATAAGTTTTGGCCAATGGTACGAAGAGTAGATGAAGCCTATGGAGACCGAAACTTAGTTTGTAGTTGTGCTCCAATTGAAGCTTACATGAACTAAATACAAAACTAACCCCAAAGTAAAATTTGGGGTTTTTAATGCAATAAAATGAAAGACATAGAAAACAAAGAGGACATACTACAACTGGTAACCCTTTTTTATAAAAAACTATTAGAAGATAAAAGCATCAGTTATATTTTTACAGATGTTGTTAAAATTAAACTAGAAGAACATTTACCAATTTTGGTTACTTTTTGGTCGCAAGCCGTATTAGGAACAGGCGGCTACACCAATAATTTAACTCAGCTGCATTTAGATGTAAACGCGAAATCGTATCTATCCCCAGAGTTATTTACAATTTGGCTAAACCATTTTAATACTAGTGTAGATGAATTGTTTTTAGGTGAAAAAGCAGAACAAATAAAAACCCAAGCTTTGAGTATCGGAACAGTTTTGCAAATAAAAATCGCAAACGATAAACAAAATAGCTAATAATTTTTCAAAAAATTAGCTAATTAATTATAATTTAAAAATAATTTCAGCTAAAACGAATAAAAATGAAGTTACACACAAATATTTTGTAATTTAGCTTTTTAAACAACATTTATGTCGATAATTATAACCGGTTCGGGTAGTGAAATACCAACTCAAAAAGTAACAAATGAGGATTTTTTAAATCATCATTTTTTAAATGAAGACGGATCTTCTTTTCCTCAAAACAACGAAACTGTAGCTCGAAAATTTTATCAAATTACGGGTATTGAAGAAAGACGTTATGCAGAAGATAATCAGGTAAATTCGGACTTGGCTTCTGAGGCAGCTAAAAAAGCAATTGCAAATGCAAAAGTTGATCCCGAAACATTGGATTATATAATTGTTGCTCATAATTATGGAGATGTAAAAAAAGGGAGTATTCAATCGGATACTGTACCCAGTATTGCTACACGCGTTAAATTTAATTTACGAATAAAAAATCCAAATTGCGTGGCATATGATGTGCTTTTTGGTTGCCCGGGTTGGATAGAAGGCGTAATTCAAGCACAAGCATTTATAAAAGCAGGTATGGCAAAAAAATGTTTGGTTATTGGTAGCGAAACCCTGTCGAGAGTAGTTGACAAGCACGACCGAGACAGTATGATTTATTCTGACGGCGCAGGGGCAACTGTTATAGAAGCATCTGATGCTGCAGGTGGAATTTTACAACATAAATCGGCTACTTTTACTTTTGACGAAGCCAATTATTTGTTCTTTGGAGAATCGTTTAACAAAGAAGAAAAAGAAGACACGCGTTATATTAAAATGTATGGTAGAAAAATATATGAATTTGCTTTAACTCACGTTCCAGAAGCTATGAAAAGCTGTTTAGACGAAAGTGGTGTTGCCATAAACGAAGTAAAAAAAATATTAATCCATCAGGCAAATGAAAAAATGGACGAAGCAATTGTTGACCGTTTTTACAAATTATACGATTTAGACATGCCTAAAGATATAATGCCAATGAGTATTGGAAAATTAGGAAACTCTAGCGTAGCCACTGTTCCAACATTATATGATTTATTAGTTAATAATAAACTAGAAAACCACAGTATTAATAAAGGTGATGTATTGCTATTTGCTTCGGTTGGAGCGGGTATGAATATTAACGCTTTTGTATATAAAGTATAATTTTATCTACCCAACTGTTTAATAAATAAACCGTTTTTAGTTTATACACAACAAAAACAGTAAAGGCTACAAAAATTATTTCTCGCACAAAAAAGTTAATCCAGAGGTTGTTTAAATTTGGCATCAAATAAACAAAAACTAGCAATATAAGTTGCACAATTATTAGTCGTATATACTTTTTTGTAAAAGGCTGCATTTTCATTTTTTTATAAATAAAAATCAGTTTTACCATATTAAACAATGTCATAGAAATAAAAGTAGCTAAAGCAACTCCCAAAATCCCTAAACTGGTTTGTGTTAACACCAAAAAATTAAGTAATACATTTACTAACACCAAAACCGCAACCGCAATTATATTGAATTTATAGTATTTAGAAAACGAAATAATTTCGGAATTAAAACTGGTTCCCATATTAATTACCACATTTGCTCCTAAAATATAAATAACAGGTAAAGCCTCAAATAATTTTTCGGTTTTTGGTAACAATTGAAACAAAGTAGGCAAACCAACTGCTACACAGCCCATAACGGTTACGCCCAAAAAGAATAGAAAAATAGCCGTTTGAGTATATTTTTCTTGTAAAGAAACCCAATCTTCATTTTTAATATAGGTTGCAATTTGCGGAGCATACAACGTAAACAAACCTACAGATGGAATAGCAAGTGCCGAAGCCAAATTAACACCTACTCTATACACACCTCCTAGTTCAAAATCTAAAAAAACAGGAATCATAAACCCGTCTAATCGAAAAGCCAAAAACGAACCAAAACTGCCTGCAAAAGCAAAAAAACTATATTTGTAAAACTCTTTTTTAGAAATATGAGAAAACAAATTTCTATAACTCCCCGAAATAGGTGCGTTAAAATATTTTTTTAGATACCTATATAAAAGGGCAACCAATATAAAATAAAAAAACAAGTACAATAAAAGGGCATTTTGTTCTGTACACAGTTTAAAAATAAACAATAACAAAACAACCGGAACGGCAATTTTTGGTATAATTTTCTCAAATAAAGCAGGAACGGCAATTTTATTTAAATTTGCCACTTGCCTTTTATACAATTCTATTAAAGCCATTGCTGCTGCTAAAAAGAAAGCATAATACAAGTAAAAATATAAATCCCATTTAAACACAAAAGAGCCCAAAACAAGACATAAACCAACAAAAAACGAAAGTATAAAAATGTTTCGTGAACTAAATTTAAATAATTGGTACTGATTTTCGGGGTTTAAAACTGGATAAAACCGAATAATGGTTTGTGCACTTCCAAAAACTAAAAACGGATAAATCATTTGAGCCAAAGAATCTATGTATCCTATTTTACCAAAAAAAGCCAAATCATACGGATATATAAAAAAAGTAGAAAATACACCTATAGCAATAGCAATGTAATTAATTACAGAAAACCAAAATGTCTGCTTATAGGTAGAATTACTTTTCATTTTTATATGACTTTCTTTTACTTAAAAATAAAGGGGTTCTAAACAAAAGTACTATATAATACTTAAATAAAAACAAAAACAACACAGCAGAGTTTAAAAAACCATAGGTTTTAAAGTAATATTTTGGTAGTCCAAATACAAACCGCAATGCCTTTAAATAGCCAAAAGCCAAAGAAAAATTAATATTTAAAACTGCTGCTAAGAGAATAAATTTAGATTGCGTTTTAACTTTATTAAAATTAGGCGTAAAAGCCCTGTCGTGAATTATTTTGGCATTAGAAACAACACCAATTTCTAAACCATTAGCATGTATGCGGTCTGTGTAATTGCGATCTTCTCCATAATGTGAAAAAAGTGGTTCAAAAAAACCTACTTTAGTAATAACATCAGCTGCAATAAACCAAGCTGCTGCATTTACAAATGCAACCGAATCTACTAAAGCAGAAGACATAGATGAATTCCAATACCGACTAAAATTCTTGTCTAAAGTTTTTCCATCATTAGAAAAATGAACTGGAGATAAAATTCCATATTTCGATTGCGCTTGATTTAGCAATTCTTCAACCGTAGTAGGATATATATAAACATCTTGATTAATAAGAAAAACATAATCTGCACCTTTTTGAAGTGCTTTTTTAATACCTAAATTATTTGCTTTACCAAAACCTAAATTTTCATTTAATGCAACCGTTTCTGCAAATGAAAATTGATTTAAAACAGCCACAGTACCATCAGTAGAACCATTATCAATTGCAATAACTTTTAATGGCACAGAAGATTGAACTATAGCACTTAAGCACTTTTCGAGCCATTGCACTCCATTAAAAGTGACTAAAATTACATATACCGAAGGTGTTTTTTGCAAGCCTTTTTTAGAATTTATTACATTTACACTTCAAAAGTACTATTTTAAATCTACTTTTGTAATTATATATAATTTAAATTATGACCTATATTGTTGTAATACCAGCTCATAACGAGCAAGATTTTATTAAACTTACTTTAGATTCTTTACTTACACAAACTGTTTTGCCTAAAAAAATTATTGTTGTTGACGATAATTCTAGCGATGCTACTGCACAAATTGTAACACAGTATAGCAAAACAAACAATATAGTTGAACTAATTTCTAATACTTCTAGTAACGAGCATTTACCTGGCAGCAAAGTTATAAACGCTTTTAATAAAGGCTTTGAAACAGTAGATAACGATTTTGATATTATTGTAAAAGCAGATGCCGATTTAATTTTTCCAGAAAACTATTTTGAAGAAATAATTAAAATGTTTCATAAGGATAATAAAATAGGGATAGCTGGAGGTTTTGCTTATGTTGAAAAAAATGGGGATTGGATTTTAGAAAACTTAACCGACAAAGAACATGTACGTGGTGGTTTTAAAGCCTACAGAAAAAGTACTTTTAATAAAATAGGCGGTCTTAAACCCGCTATGGGTTGGGATACAGTAGATGAATTACTTTGCAGGTTTTACGGTTGGGAAACTGCCACAAATGTAAATTTAAAAGTAAAACATTTAAAACCAACCGGAGCTAACTACAACAAAACCGCTCGCTACAAACAAGGTAGTGCCTTTTATGTTTTAGGCTATGGTTTTGCAATTACATTTATTGCATCTTTAAAATTAGCTTTCCGGAAGAAAAAACCGCTTTTGTTTATAGATTATTTAGTAGGCTATTGGAAAGCTAAAAAAAGTGATACTCCAAAACTTGTAACAAAAGAGCAAGAAAAATTCATTAGACAATATCGTTGGAAAAAAATGAAAGAAAAATTATTTTAAACAATTTAGTTCACAAAAAAACATCAATTTTATGCTAATTCACAAACTTCTTAGTACTTTAGCATTTATTAAATAAAACTATGCTTTTACGCTATTTAACTCAAATTGGACGTTACTTTTTAATGATAAAAGACGTTTTTAAACGTCCTACTAAAGCAAAAGTAATGTACCAACTTATTCTTAAAGAAATTGACGATCTTGTTATTGGTTCATTAGGTATTGTGGCTTTTATATCCTTTTTTGTGGGTGGAGTTGTTACTATTCAAACGGCATTAAACCTTACTAACCCTTTAATCCCAAAATACCTAATTGGTTTTGCTACAAGGCAATCGGTTGTATTGGAGTTTGCTCCTACTTTTATCTCTATAATTATGGCTGGTAAAATGGGTTCATTTATAACTTCAAGCATAGGAACCATGAGGGTAACAGAACAAATTGATGCACTAGAAGTAATGGGTGTGAATGCCTTAAATTATTTGGTTTTTCCAAAAATGATAGCCCTTTCTTTATATCCATTTGTTATTGGAATGAGTATGTTTTTAGGTGTTTTTGGTGGTTGGTTAGCTGGGGTTTATGGCGGTTTTATGTCGAGTACTGAATTTATAGAGGGTTTACAAACCGATTTTATTCCGTTTCATATAGCATATGCATTTATTAAAACAAGTGTTTTTGCTTTTATACTAGCAACAATTCCTAGTTTTCATGGGTTTTACATGAAAGGTGGTGCCTTAGAAGTGGGTAAAGCCAGTACCGTTTCCTTTGTATGGACATCGGTGGTTATTATTTCTATGAATTATATTTTAACGCAACTCCTTTTAAGCTAATGATAGAAGTACAAAACATAGAAAAATCGTTTGGTGAACAGAAAGTTTTAAAAGGTATTTCTACCACTTTCGATGCTGGTAAAACCAACTTAATTATTGGGCAAAGTGGATCTGGGAAAACCGTTTTTTTAAAATCTTTATTGGGAATACACAACATAGATAACGGAGCTATTTTATTTGACAATAAAGAGTATGCCACTTTATCTGCAGACGAAAAATTAAATTTACGCACCAAAATTGGTATGGTTTTTCAAGGCTCTGCACTTTTTGACAGTATGACTGTGGAAGAAAATATTGGTTTTCCATTAACTATGTTTACTAAAAAAACAAAAGAAGAAATTGCAGAACGTGTCAATTTTGTAATTGACCGTGTTAACCTCATCAATGCAAACACAAAAAAACCTTCAGAAATATCTGGAGGTATGCAAAAAAGGGTGGCTATTGCACGTGCAATTGTAAATAAACCTAAATATTTATTTTGTGACGAACCCAACTCGGGTTTAGACCCTAAAACGGCAATTGTAATAGATAATCTTATTAAAGAAATTACAGAAGAATACAACATTACAACCGTAATTAACACCCACGACATGAACTCGGTTATGGAAATTGGCTCTAAAATTGTTTTTCTAAAAAATGGCTTATTAGAGTGGGAAGGCTCCAATAAAGAAATTTTTAAAACAGATAACGAAGCCGTTACCGACTTTGTTTACTCTTCTGAATTATTTAAAAGGGTTAGGAAAATGTATTTAGAAGACAATTAATTGGCAGATACTACCTTAATAGAATCATTTTTAAATTTAGTTCTTAACCAATTTTCTAATTTTTTAACAGAACGGTTTTTTTCTTTCTCTTTTGTGTTTTCTAGCCAAACCAATTTAAAAACAGGTAAGGTATCTTTTTTATTTAATTCAAAATTAAAACGCATCATTTCTGCATAACTAATTTCTTTCACACTCGGCTCTAATGCTTTTAATTCTTTAGCAGTAGCTTCAAATGGGAAATCGATACTTTTTTTGTGATTCAATTGATTTTCTAAAGCTAATAATTCACGGTCTTTTTTAAGTAATTCTTCTTCTTTTTTTACCAATAATTGCTGAGTAGATACAAACGAGGTTTGAATTTCTTCAATTTTAGAAAGGGTTTCCATATTGTCAACATTTTGTAAAACTTTAAAGTCACAACCCGAAAAACCTGCATTCTCCATTTCTAATTTTAAGCCTTTTATCTCTTCGTTTGTTATACTTCGACCTACCACAGCAAAAGAAACAGACTTCTCACTAAAATCCTGAACCACGTCTAAAATTACGACACCTTTTTCAGTTCTTAAATTGTTGGTAATTGCATTTACAGCACTTTCAAATTTTGAACTTTGGTATAAAGTATAAAACAAATAAACGCTGGGCAGTAAAATTACAATAGCAATTAAAGAAATTACCCTTGAAATTGTTTTTCTTCGTTTAGAGTTGGCATATGTTTCGTAAGGAAAATTTAAAAAGCGTACCACTAAAAATGTTGCCGAAGCAATAAAAATAGTGTTTATAGAAAATAAAAATAAAGCACCGAAAAAGAAATTCCAATTGGCAACAGCCAAGCCATAACCTGCGGTACAGAGTGGCGGCATTAAAGCTGTAGCAATTGCAACACCCGCTATTGTATTGGTTGATTTATTTCTTCGGCTCATTGCAACAATTAATGCCAAACCACCCGAAAAAGCAATAATTACATCACGTACATCTGGAAATGTTCTTGCTAATAACTCTGGAGTTTCGTCTTGAAAGATTGGAATGCTAAAAAAAAGAAAGGAAGTGAGAAGGCTTAAAACAACCATAATCCCAAAATTTGTTAGTGCTCGTTTTAAAAAATCAATATCATTTATACCCAAAGAAAGCCCCATTCCTAAAATAGGCCCCATAAGTGGAGAAATTAACATGGCACCAATAACTACCGCAGTTGAGCTGGTATTTAAACCAACAGAGGCAACTAATATAGAAAAAACAAGTACCCAAGCCGTTTGCCCACGCATTACAACACCCGCTTTTACGTCGTCTATTGTAGCTTGCTTATCGGTATCATCGTTTAAATCGAATGTTTGATGTACAAATTGTTTAATCGACTGAACAATATTTACCTGCTCTTTGTTATTTGGTGATTCCATATATTAATCCTTTAACATTGCTGTAATTTTTTTAATATCTTGCTCCTTGTTTTTGGGTACTATTAACAGAACATGTTGATGTTCTACAACTATGTAATCTGTTAAACCTTCTATATATACTTTTTTGTTTTTGGTAGAACGAACCATATTTCCTGTTGCATTTACCGGAAAAAGAGATGCATTTACAACTGCGTTATTATTAGCATCTTTTGGAAGTTTTTCGTGTAAAGAACCCCAAGTACCAAGATCGTTCCAATCGAAAGTAGCTGGTAAAACAAAAATGTTGTTTGCCGGTTCCATTATGGCATAATCTATAGAAATATTTTCTGCTTTGGCGTAGTTTTCTTCTATAAAAGGTTTTTCATTTGCGGTGTTATAAATACTATTAGCCGATGCAAAAAGTGTATTTAACTTGGGTTGGTATTTTTCAAAAGCCGAAATAATACTATTCACGCTCCAAATAAAAATACCTCCATTCCAAAGAAAATTCCCTTGTTCTAAGAAAGACTTAGCTGTTTCGTAATCGGGCTTTTCTCTAAACTGATTTACTTTTTTAATGTTATTATAATCGGTTTTATCAAATTCTATATAACCATAACCCGTATTTGGAAATGTAGGCTGAATACCTAAAGTCAATAAAACATCGTTAGATAAACTATAGTCAAAACATTGCTTTAAATTGGTTAAAAAAGCATTTTCATCCTCTATCCAATGGTCACTTGGTGCAACAACCATTGTTGCATTTGGGTTTTCTTGTTTAATTTTATGAGCAGCATAGGCAATACAAGGTGCTGTATTTCGCATAGCAGGTTCTAATAAAATTTTGTCTGCATTAATTTGAGGCAACTGTTCTTGCACCAAATCATTATACTTCTCATTTGTTAAAATAAGTATATTTTCTGCTGGAATTAATTTTGCTAAACGCGAAAATGTTTTTTGAAGCAAAGTATCACCTGTACCCAACATATCGTGAAACTGCTTAGGAAACATTTCGGTACTAACAGGCCAAAACCTAGACCCAACTCCGCCTGCCATTAAAACGGCATAATAATTTTTATTCATAATTTTTTAATTTGGTAAAACCTCAACTTCTGCATTTGGGTTAAATAAATACATTTTACCCGAGCTCAATTCTTGGCATTCATAACGTTTTACTCTAATTGCTATTTTTTTAAAAATACGCCCATTTGCAATTCTAAAAACTGAATTGTAAGGTATTTCAAAGATATAATTTTTATCCGATTTATGCTCGTCATACTGTTTTAATGCCAAAGACAAAGTTGCATCTGTATCGCTACTTGCTTTTGGATTTTTAAAATGACGTGCCAATAACGGTAATAACGACTGAGGGAAAATATGAGGCCGAATAAAGGGAACCATTAACGTTTGAAAAGTGTATTTCCATTCTGTTCCGTGCGGTTTTATATTTCTACCATATTTTTGAAACGCGACCAAGTGTGCAATTTCGTGAACTAATGTCATTAAAAAGCGGTATTTGTTTAAATTGGCATTAACCGTTATTAAGTGCTTTCCGTCTTCGTTTTTCCTATAATCACCGTGACGCGTTTGTCTTTCTTGAACAATTTTTAAATGCACCGAATTGGCTTTTATTAATTCAAAAACAGGTTCTACTGCATGTTCTGGTAAATATTTTTCTAAAACTGAAAGCATATTCTTTTAGGGCGTAGAAGATGAAACTTGCAAAACTTTAGCATTATAAAATTGGTGACCTGTTAACGTAAAGTTCAAAATATATTCTGCCATTTCTTTTGCTGTTGATGGCGCTTGATAACCAGGGAAAGCTTCTTCTAACATTTCGGTTTGAACCGCTCCTAGTGCTAATACATTAAATGCTATTTGTTGTTCTTTATACTCTTCTGCCAATAACTCCGAAAGTGTAATTACGGCACCTTTGCTTGTACTATAGGCTGCAAGTCCTGGGAATTTCATACTTCCCTGTACTCCGCCCATTGAACTTATGGTTACCACATGACTTTTGGCTTTCATAAATGGTAAAACAGCTTGATTTACGTGTGCTACTCCTAACACGTTTACATTAAACATAGTTG
>CBFIIG010000057.1:0-10950 GCA_965662615.1 Flavobacterium sp. | reverse complement strand
ACATACAATTTATATTAAGAGGATTGCGAAATCCTGCCGATTTTGAATTTGAAAAAGCCATAGCACATACCAACAGAGATCTTTCTAAAATAGAAACTGTGTTTTTACTAACTGCCGCAAGTACTTCTTATATTTCATCTAGCATTGTGCGCGATGTATTAAGAAACGGTGGCGATGTGGTAAAATTAGTGCCGTTTTCTGTTCCTTCAAAATTATAATTTCAGCCTTTACAATTTATACAAGCCAAAATCACTTTAACAAATCCGAATGAAAAAAGCATTAAATCTATTTGATTTTTCCCAAAAAGTAAATTACCGTACCGAAATATTAGCCGGTTTAACCGTAGCAATGACTATGATTCCTGAATCATTATCCTTTGCTATTTTAGCCGGATTTCCGCCATTGGTTGGTTTGTATGGTGCTTTTATAATGGGTTTAATTACAGCAGTATTAGGCGGTCGCCCAGGTTTGGTTTCGGGCGGAGCAGGAGCAACAGTAATTGTTTTAATTGCTTTAATGAATTCGCACGGTTTAGAATATGTTTTTGCCGCAGTTGTTATGGCAGGAATTATACAGTTAATTGTTGGTGTTTTAAAGTTAGGTAAGTTTATTCGCTTGGTACCACAACCCGTAATGTTTGGGTTTGTAAATGGTTTGGCAGTCATAATTTTTATGTCGCAATTAGAACAATTTAAAACCATAGTAAACGGGCAAAAAGAATGGTTAATGGGTTCGCCAATGTTTATTATGGCAGGTTTAGTAGCTTTAACTATTGCTATTATTTTGTTATTTCCTAAAATTACAAAGGCAGTTCCAGCCTCTTTGGTTGCTATAATTGTGGTTTTTGCTGTAGTTTTAATTTTTAATATAGACACAAAACAAGTGGTAGATATTGCTTCAATTAGTGGTAGTTTGCCTCCTTTTCATATTCCCGAAATACCGTTTACTTTAGAAACACTAAATGTAATATTGCCGTACGGACTTATAATGGCAGCTGTTGGTTTAACCGAAGGTTTGTTAACCCTTAACTTGGTAGATGAAATTACGGGTACAAAAGGAAACAGCAACCGTGAATGTTTGGCACAAGGAACTGCTAATATTGCCAATGGTTTTTTCTTTGGTATGGGTGGTTGCCCAATGATTGCTCAAACATTAGTTAACCTTTCATCGGGTTCTAGAGCCAGACTTTCTGGTATTGTGGCGGCATTAACCATTTTAATAATTATACTTTTTGGTGCTCCAGTTATTGAGCTTTTGCCCATGGCTGCTTTAACAGGTGTTATGATTATGGTGGCAATTGGTACGTTTGAATGGGCAAGTTTTAAAGCCTTGTCTAAAATGCCTAAACCCGATATTTTTGTAATGGTTGTGGTTACTATTGTTACAATAGTAAGGCATAATTTAGCGGAAGCGGTTTTAATAGGTGTTATTATTTCGGCATTGGTATTTGCTTGGGAAAGTGCCAAACGCATTAGAGCGCGTAAATTTATAGACGAAAATGGTGTAAAACATTACGAAATGTACGGTCCTTTATTTTTTGGTTCAACCACTGCTTTTAGCGAAAAGTTTGATGTACAAAACGATCCTAATGAAGTAATTATTGACTTTGCAGAAAGTAAAATTGCCGACATGAGCGCCATAGATGCCGTTAATAAAATTACGAGTCGTTATGCTGCTTTAAACAAAAAAGTACACTTAAAACACTTAAGTTCGGACTGTGTGGATTTACTTAAAAACGCCGAAGCCATTATAGATGTTAATATTATGGAAGATCCAACGTATAAAGTTGTTGCTAAGTTTTAAAGTTTTAAAATTGTTTAAAGTTTAAAGTTTTAAAATCGTTTAAAGTTTCAAGTTGTATTTTAGTTATAGTTCTCATTTTGAGATAAGTAGGTGTTGTTTTTGTTTTGATTTTTTTTAAATTAAACCTTAAACTTTAAACTTCTTTTTATTTCCACTTAATCCCGCAACCCATACTTGGTTTTTGCAGTTCAACTTGTGGTTGGTTTTTTAAAATTGAATCTAAAGCTAGTTTTAAATCTACACCCGTAACGGGAATACCATTATTAGGTCTTGAGTTGTCCATTTGTCCTCTATAAACTAATTTTTCTGATGCGTTAAACACATAAAAATCGGGAGTACAAGCAGCATCATATGCTTTGGCAACTTCTTGCGAAGCATCGTACAAATAAGGGAAAGGCATTTTATAATGTTGCGAAAATGTTTCCATTAGGATTGGTGCATCTTGCGGATAATTTTCTACATCGTTACTGCTTATGGCTACAAACCCGAAACCTTTTTTTATATAGTCATTGGCAACAGAAACCAAACCTTCCATTACATGAATTACAAACGGACAATGGTTACACATAAAAATCACTACCGTTCCATTTTCTCCTTTGCAATTTGCATAAGTAAATAGTTTGTTTGTATTGGTTTGTGGCAGTTGAAACGCTGGTGCTGTTGTTCCAAGTGCTAACATGTTTGAAGGGGTTAAAGCCATTTTGATGTTTTTTTATTAGATTTGGTATAAAAATAAGCATAAGATATGAAACCAACCATAAATTACTCCGATTTTGAAAAAATTGACATGCGTTTAGGGACTATACTTTCGGTAGTAATTTTTGAAAAAGCGAAAAATCCTGCCTATATTTTAGAAATTGATTTTGGAGTTTTGGGAGTGAAAAAATCATCGGCTCAAATTACAAAACATTATAAGCCAGAGCAGTTAATAGGTAAGCAAATAGTAGCCGTTGTTAATTTTCCTAAAAAGCAAATTGCCAACATACAGTCAGAATGTTTGGTTTTAGGAAGTTTAGGTATAGATAAAGGCGATGTGGTTTTACTTTCTTCTGATGTTGTTGTTGAGAATGGAAGAGAAATAGGGTAAATTTATCTCAATTCAATTTTATCTATCAAAATTTTAAAACGTTCGTTCTTTTTGTTTCCAATTAAAAGAGTAATTTCTTCTATGCTATTTCCAGAAAAATTTGCTGCATTTAAACGTCTGCCTCTAAAAGACGGATACATATCTATTAAAGGAATTTCAATCTCTTGCCAGTCTCCAGAAGTTTTAAAAGGGTAGATATAAGCATAATAATCTCTAGCGCTTTCTTTAATTCTAAATTGGTATTCTTTTGCATCTCCTTTAACAAAAAGTACAATTTTAGAAAAACTTTTTACATTTGTTTTTGCAAAACCATAACGTACCGATGAAAACCCACCGTTATTTTCTAAAGAAATAGTACCTTCAAAAACACCAAATCCTTCATTATTTAATTTAAAGGTTCCATTAGATCTTCCGCCCATTACTACATCATCAACAATTTGCCAATTGCTTATGTTGGCGGTTTTGTTAAAGTCAAATAGTATTTGTGAGGTCATAGGTATAAATAATAAACTTAAGATTAGTGTTTTCATTTTTGTTTATATTAATTCTTAAACTCTATATTCATTTGTCGCCCCTCATTTAATGCTTTTTTATCGAGTCTAGAACCAAAAAGCATTCCTATTACCATTCCAATAGGTAAACCTATTCCTAATAGTCCAATATTACCTAGCGATATACCAAATAAAACCCCAAGAGGCAGGCCAAAAGCTGACATTCCTAAAACTAACCAAAGATTTCGATAATGGTTTTTTGGAACAATTTTAAGTTCTTTTTCTATTTGTTTTATTATTAATGTTTGCTCTTTTTTTATTGATTTTATTAACTCTTTTTCCGTAAGTATTGAATAATTTATTTTGTCTATCGAAATATTAATATCATTTTTTATGTTTTCTGGTAAATCTCTTGTTCTCAGTTCACCAATAAACTCTACAAATTGATTATAAGTTTTAATTGATTTATCGTCAGTATTTGTGATATCAATACTTTTTAATTCTTTGATTTCCATTTTATAAATATGATTATTTTAGTTTTATCTAATTTAAAATAAAAATAATGTTTTGTTTTTGAGGTATTTTATTTACAATGTTATTAATGAGAATATATTAATGTATATGTTGATAGACACCAATCTATAATTTCTCCAGATTCATTAAATTCGATTATATAATATTTCCCATTATTTAATTTTTTTTCATGTAAAATCACAAAAATTCTATTTTTATATATTTTAGGATAATGGATATAAAGTTTTGGAAAACTACCATTATTATTTTTTCTAATTTTAAATTGTTTTTTATTGATATCTTTTAAGTCGAGATTTAATCTCATATCTTCAAAAGTTTTCCAATATTTTGAAAATTCTAATTTTTCAATTTTCTTTTCATTATTTGAAATTTCATTTTTTAAACAATTTGATGGTATGTAATAGATTTCCTCTTCAGAATTATAGGTAAGAGACTTATATATCGTTATTTTTCTTTTAACAGGGTAAGTTTTAAGAATACTCTCTTTATAAAAGTCAAAAGCTATTTGTTCGTAGAATGGTTTTTCAGATTGTGAAAAACAATTATAACTGCTAATAAATAAAATAAAAAATTGAATATAATTTCGTTTATGCATCTTTAGGATTATTTATAGTTTTAAATCTATAACTATATATCCTCAAAACTCACATCTGTAAAACTATCTGCTTTTGGTGTTTCTTCTGTATTTGTAGTATCGCTTACAGGTGTTTCGTATTCCTTTTTAAAATCCCTTTGGTGAATTTCAGAAATTACTTCTTCGCCTTTGTGGTCAAAAACATACTGCGTCATTTCGTCTAAAATTTCTTTAAACGGAGCAAAGTCTTCTTTATACAAATAAATTTTATGCTTTTTAAAGTAAAAAGAGCCATCAGCTTCGGTGAATTTTTTACTTTCGGTTATGGTTACGTAATAGTCATCGGCTTTTGTAGCACGAACATCAAAAAAATAAGTTCTTCTACCTGCTCTTAATACCTTAGAAAAAATCTCTTCTTTTTCTAGCATTTTATCATTCATAATCCAAGGGTTTTTAAATTAATGTTTATCAAAAATCTAAAAAAAAAATGGATTAAGCAATAGATTACACGTTTTCTTTTTCCGAAAGCTGTTTTGTATATAACTCTTTATAATAACCGTTTTGTGCTATAAGCTCGTTATGAGTTCCTTGCTCTATAATTTTTCCTTCGTCTAAAATAACAATAAAATCTGCATTTTTAGCAGTAGATACACGATGGCTTACAATTAGCGTAGTTTTGTTTTTACAATAGTCTAACAGTGCATTTAAAATTTGCTCTTCAGTTTCAGTATCCACAGCGCTTAGGCAATCATCTAAAAGTAAAATAGGAACGTCTTTTATTAAAGCTCTCGCAATAGAAACGCGTTGTTTTTGTCCTCCCGAAAGGGTAATTCCTCTTTCTCCCAAAACCGTGTCGTACCCGTTTGTAAAGTCAATTATATTATTGTGAACGGCTGCTTTTCTGGCAACTTCTGCAACTTCTTCGTCTGTTGCATCGTTGTTTCCAAACTTAATATTGTTTTTAATAGAGTCGGAAAATAAAAAAGCATCTTGCGGTACTACAGCTACATTATTTCTTAAATTAAAAAGATCTAAATCTTTAACATTTTCTTGGTTAATGGTAACTGTTCCATTTTCCACGTCGTACATTCGGCTAATTAAACTTAACAAGGTCGATTTACCAGAACCTGTTTTACCAAAAACCGCAACAGTTTTGTTTTTAGGTAACGTTAAATTCACATTTTTTAGCGCATTAATTCCGGTGTCTGGGTAAGTAAAAGAAACGTCTTTTAAAACAATATCACCCAACGTAAATTCCTTTTTTAAGCCATTGTTAGTAATATTTGGTTCGGTTAACAAAAACTCATTTATTCGCTTTTGCGAAGCTTCTGCTTCTTGCACCATAGACGATACCCAACCTAACGATGCCACTGGCCATGTAAGCATATTGATATATAAAATAAATTGCGCTATAAGTCCAATATTAGGTATTTCACCTTTAATGTATAATTGTCCTCCTACATAAATTACCACTAAATTACTTAAACCAATTAACAAAACCATTAAAGGTCCAAAAAGCGAATTTATAAGGTTTAAATCTAACGATTTTTGTTTGCTGTTTTGTGATAATACTTCAAACTCATTGGCTTTTTTATTCTCTATTGCATACGCTTTTATAACACGTATGCCCGAAAATATTTCTTGTGTAAAAGAAGAAAGTGTAGATATGTTTTCTTGAAATACTCGACTTCTTTTATGAATTTCGGAACTAATTTTAAAAATACCAATTGATAAAAAAGGCAATGGCAACAATGAATATAGGGTTAATTTAGGCGAAATATTATACATATAAATTACCACAACTGTAAAACGAATCACAATATTAGATGTGTACATTACTGCTGGCCCAACGTAAGAACGCACTTTTCCAACATCGTCACTTATACGATTCATTAAATCGCCAATACGGTTTTGTTTGTAAAACGACTGGCAAAGGTATTGGTAATGCGCATAAACCTCATTTTTTAAATCGAACTCAATATGGCGGCTCATTACAATAATAGTCTGACGCATTAAAAAAGTTAGAAATGCATAAATTAAAGTTGTACCAATAATTATGTAAATGTTTTCTTTAAGCAAATCAACAAGAGTTGCCTTGTCTGAATTATTTTTAATAAACTGCTCAATTGCATTTATAGAATTTCCAATATATTGGGGAGCGTATAATGCAAATATTTGAGCCGAAATGGTAATTAAAATACCGAATAAAAAGCGGTATTTGTATTTAAAAAAGTACTTGTTAAGGTATTGAAGTTCTTTCATTTTAGTTTAAAAAATAATATAAAAACGGCTACATTATTATTAGCCAAAATTTTATTTTGTTATAGTATTATTAAAAAATACTTAAATTATTGAATCATTTTAAAAATATCCGTATTTTTGCGTAAATTTTTTGAATTATTATCATTTACATATATGACGGCAGATTTATTAAAAACCAACGAACTACATAAAGTAGACCCAGTCTTCGGACAAATTTCTTTTGATGATCATGAACAAGTTGTTTTTTGTCAAGACAAAGATACAGGTTTAAAAGCAATAATTGGTATTCACAACACAGTTTTAGGACCTGCACTTGGAGGTACACGAATGTGGAATTATACGAACGAATGGGAAGCAGTAAATGATGTTTTACGTCTTTCGAGAGGTATGTCGTTTAAATCGTCTATTTCGGGATTAAATTTAGGTGGAGGTAAAGCCGTAATTATAGGTGATGCCAAAACACAAAAAACACCCGAATTAATGCGTCGTTTTGGACAGTTTGTAGATTCACTTTCGGGTAAATACATTACTGCAGAAGATGTAGGTATGGAAACCAAAGACATGGATACAGTAAGAGAAGTAACTAAATACGTTACAGGAATTTCCGAATCTAAAGGAGGTTCTGGAAATCCATCACCTATTACCGCTTATGGCGTTTTTATGGGGCTTAAAGCTGCAGCAAAATACCAATTTGGAACAGATAACCTAGAAGGTAAAAGAGTATTAGTACAAGGGATAGGGCATGTAGGTGAAGTTTTGGTTGATCATTTAACTAAAAACGGCGCTATTGTTACTATTGCCGATATTAACGAGCAACGCATAGAAGAAGTAGTAAAAAAGTATGGTGCTAAAGCATTTACTGGTGCTGACCTTTATGCTGCCGATGTTGATATTTATGCTCCGTGTGCATTAGGTGCAACTATTAACGATGAAACCATAAATAAAATTCAGGCGAAAGTAATTGCAGGTGCTGCAAATAACCAATTGGCTAACGAAGTAATGCACGGTAATTTATTAAAAGAAAGAGGTATTTTATATGCTCCAGACTTTTTAATAAACGCTGGTGGTGTTATAAATGTATATTCAGAGTTGGCTAATTTAACATCTGCGCAGGTTATGGAAAAAACAGAAAACATCTATAATACTTCATTAGAGATATTTAAGTTTGCTGAAATTAATAATATTACCACGCACAGAGCAGCAATGGAAATTGCTCAAAAACGTATAGATGACAAGAAAAAAGAAATGACAAAATAATTTCTATTTTCAATTAAATAACTATTTTTGCAAAGCGAAAGGATTACCTTTCGCTTTGTTAATTTATAAAAGTTCTTTCTCAAATGTTAAACAGAAGACATATTCGTGTAAAAGTGATGCAGACCATTTATTCTATGCATAAACATCAAAGTGATGATTTAATAAAGCAAGAAAAATTTCTACTGCAAAGTATAGAAAAAATGAAAGATCTTTACCTATTAATGACATCTGCGTTAATAGAACTTAGAAAGAAAGAGGTACATTTATTAGAATTAGGTTCTAAAAAGCATTTGGCTACTGCCGAAGATAAAAACCCCAACAACAAATTTATCGATAATAAGGTTTTAAAACTGTTAACTGTACACGAAGGTTTACAAGTAGAGTTTGAAACTAGAAAAATAGATCAGTGGCAACGTAATGACGATTTAATAGTACATCTTTTAACTCAAGTAAAAGAAAGTGAATTATATGCTAATTATATGAGTTCAACCGAAACTTCTTTTACAGAAGATAAAAAGTTTTGCGCTTCTTTATTTGAACAAATTATTGCACCAGACGATAAGTTATATGATTACCTTGAGGATTATTCGTTAACTTGGGTAGATGATATACCTACAGTAAATACGTTATTGGTAAAGCAACTTCGTAAACTAAAAGTTGATGGCGATGAGTTTGAGGTTTCTAAATTATATAAAGACAGCGAGGATAAAGATTTTGTTTCTCAATTATATAGAAAAACCGTTTTAAACGAAGATAAGTTACTAAAAGAATTTGAAGATAAAACACCCAATTGGGATACGGAACGTATAGCGGAAATTGATACAATTGTATTAAAAATGGCTATTTGTGAGTTGCTTCACTTTCCGTCTATTCCTACAAAGGTAACCATTAACGAATATTTAGAAATTGTAAAAGAATACTCTACTGCAAAAAGTAGTATCTTTATCAACGGAATTTTAGATAAATTAGTAAAAGAATTTCAACAAGACAACCGACTTAATAAAGTAGGTAGAGGATTAATGTAAAATTTAAAATTTAAAAACCATGTTAAAAAAGACCATTTCATTAGCCGTTTTAGCTTTGGCACTAACAACTGTTTCTTGCAAAGAGAGTGCAGCAGATTTAATTACAGAACAAGATTTGAAAGTAGTTGCAGACGAAGCTCAAGCAGCAACTTTATTACCAAAAATTAGTTTAGACAAAGAAGTTCACGATTTTGGAACTATAAATGAAGGTGATGTTGTAGAAACTGAATTTATTGTTACCAACTCTGGTCAATCACCATTATTAATTTCCGATGCTAAAGGAAGCTGTGGTTGTACTGTACCTTCGCCTCCAAAAGAGCCAATTGCTCCAGGTGAAAGCGCTCCAATTATGGTTAAATTTAACTCTAGCGGTAAGCCAGGTAACCAAAGTAAAACAGTTACTTTAACTACAAATACAGAAAACGGTGCCGAAAAATTCGAAATTAAAGCCACTGTAACTCCTAAAGCACAATAATTATGAACAGTACTATAGCTATACAAATAGTAGTAATGATTGCTATTTTCTATTTTTTATTAATACGTCCGCAACAGCAACGTGCAAAAAAAGAAAAAGCATTTGAAAGCGATTTAAAATCGGGTTTTAAAGTGGTAACCAAAGCTGGTATTCACGGTAAAATATCTGAAGTAAGTGATACTACTGTTGTTGTAGAAACAATGGCTGGTAAACTTAAAATGGAAAAATCTTCTATTTCTATGGAGATGAGTAAAAAACTAAACGAAGTTAAATAATTTCGTTTTTAGTCTAAAAACAAAATCCCGATGTTGAAAAACATCGGGATTTTTTTTGCTATTACTGTCTTTCGACTTTCGACTTTAAAGTTTTAAAACTCCTTCGCAGCTGTTAGTTCAGCAATTTTTACAATTACTTCCATAGCTTTAACCATACTTTCTACAGGCACGTATTCGTACTTTCCATGAAAATTATGTCCGCCTGCAAAAATATTAGGACAAGGCAATCCCATATATGAAAGTTGAGAACCGTCTGTTCCGCCTCTAATTGGTTTTATAATTGGAGTAATTCCTAATTCTTTCATTGCTTTTTCGGCAATTTCTACAATATGAAATACAGGCTCTACCTTTTCTTTCATATTAAAATATTGGTCTTTTACTTCTACATCTACTATATTTTCACCAAATTGTTCTGCATATTCTTCGTTAATATCGTTTGCAATAGAAAGTACAAGCTTTTTTCTGGCTTCAAATTTACCTCTGTCGTGGTCTCTAATTATAAGTTCTAACTTAGTTTCTTCTATAGTTCCAGTTACATGGTGAACATGAAAAAAGCCTTCGTAACCTGTTGTTTCTTGTGGAATATCGTTTTGAGGCAATGCATTTACAAACTGATTTGCCAAAAGCATAGAGTTTATCATTTTACCTTTTGCATAACCTGGGTGTACACTTTTACCTTTAAAAATAAGCTTAGCTCCAGCGGCATTAAAGTTTTCGTATTCTAACTCTCCAATTTGACTTCCATCCATAGTGTAAGCATAGTCGCAGCCAAATTTAGCGACATCAAATTTATGAGCGCCACGTCCAATTTCTTCATCGGGTGTAAATCCAACTCTTATTTTACCGTGTTTAATTTCTGGGTGCTGCACAAGGTATTCCATTGCACTTACAATTTCGGTAATTCCGGCTTTGTCGTCTGCACCTAAAAGAGTAGTTCCGTCTGTTGTTATTAATGTTTGCCCTTTGTATAAAAGTAAATCTTCAAAATAAGAAGGCGATAAAATAATGTTTTGCTCTTTGTTTAAAACAATATCTAAACCATCGTAATTTTCTATAATTTGTGGTTTTACATTTGCTCCTGTAAAATCGGGAGTAGTGTCAAAATGCGATACAAAACCTATTGTAGGTACTTCGTGTGTTACATTACTAGGTAAAGTTGCCATTATA
>CBFIIG010000056.1:0-11347 GCA_965662615.1 Flavobacterium sp. | reverse complement strand
ATAAATTTCCTGTTACACCAGCTAATGGTGTTCCAGCTTTATTAAATAGTAGGGTTGCAGATTGGGTCGCTTCGGGGGTGGTTCCTCCTTGCCAAGATAGCTGTGCTAAACTCGCAAAATGAACCATTAAGCTTGCGAATAAGAATATTTTTTTCATACTATTTATATTAAAAAGGGCTGTTAAAAACAGCCCTTAAAGTTAAAATTTATTGACTATTGAAGTGTAGCCGAGTAGGTATACATTCTTGGATTAGATAAATCTAATACAATAAAGTATGTACCTGCTTCAGAAACACTTAAGTTTGGTCCATCTTGATTTAAAGAACCATCGCCGTCATTGTCATCACCAAAATTTAAAGCCCAGTCATCATTTGCTCTAAATTTAAATTCACCAGCACTTAGTGCTAAAGTAACTTCTAAAGTTTGATTTGTACTGTTGTAAACTAAGTCAGTGTCTGAGTCCCAACCCGTTGGTGTTGCAGCTCCAATAATTCCCCAGTTTGTAGCGGTTGCAGAATAAGTAAGATCTGTAGTGTTTGCTGTTACTTTGTACATTCCTGCTGCAGGAGCATTACAGTTTACTTCGTCTTGCTCTACTAACATTCCATTGTTTGTTCCGTCATCACCATAATCTGGTCCTGCTCCCCAATCAAATACACCTGCTGCATTTGGAGCAACAAATTTATATTCACCGTCTAACCAAACAAAACCTTCAAAGTCTGTTTCTCCAAAAGAAGAAGCAGCTAAACGAGGTGCACTTGGTGGATTCCAACCTTGGTGGTTTCCTGGTACTGCAAGCATTGGTAAATCTGTAGAATAAGTAGTTACTAAATAAGTAACTACATTAGACATCATCATACCTTGACCCGCTCCTACAGTTGCAGATACACGAATATCAATTCCACCCTCAGAAAATGGAGTTAAACCTACTGCAACAGCAGCACTGTTTAAAACATCTGATGATATAGTTGCAAATGTATTGTTTGTAGTTGTTAATTCTAGTGGTGAATCAAATTCATCACCAGTTTTGTCAATTTCTACAGAATAAGTTACTGCGGTTGGAGTTTCTCCATAATTTGCTTCACTCCATGTCATTGTAAGACCTGGGTTTAATGGTGAATCCGGGCTTAAAACTACTCCATCTCCTGTTGAAGGTGTTAGTATCTGAAAACTTCCGTCTGGCGTTAAGAACAATAAGTCTTGTTCGTCTTCACAAGATGTAAACCCTAATGCTAGAGTTAATGCTAATAATGATTTTACTATTTTTTTCATAATATTAATTTTTATTTTTTAGTAACCTGTATTTTGAGTTAAATTTGGATTTGATGCTAATGATGCTTGTGGTATTGGGAACAATTTTAAGTGAGATGAAATCGCGATTCCGTTTGAACCATTTCCTTTCCATGCCCAGTTATATGAACCTCCTGTAAATTTACCAAAACGAATTAAATCTTGTCTTCTGTGTGCTTCCCAGTGTAATTCTCTAGATCTTTCATCTAAAATAAAGTCTAAAGTTATATCACTTGCAGAAACATTTGCTGCTGTTGAACCTCCATTAGCTCTTTCGCGTAAAGCATTTATAAAACCTACCGAAGTTGCATTTGCAGTTCCATCTTTTCTCACTTGTGCTTCTACATACATTAAATGTGCATCTGCTAGTCGGAATAAAGGAAAATCAGTATCTACAAAAGTTGAGCTAATTCCTGCAACACCTGTAGAAGATATATTAGAGAATTTTGCTAAAATATACCCTGAATCACGATTTGTGATATCTGCTATTTCAATATCTCTACTACCTGAAATAATTGTGTTTCTTGTATCGTTTGTATACTCTGCACTATCAAATTTTTCAACAAATTGCTTACGTAAACGTAAAGCACCTCCCCAGCCACCAACACCAAAGTCAGCACCGTTTCCTTCTATTGAACCTACTTGTCCATTAATAATAACCGTTGTTGGTCCGTAGTTTTGAGTAGCAGTTCCATCACTTTGTAAACCAAAGATTAATTCAGATGATGTATTGTTATCAGCATTAAAGTTATTTAAATAATTAGGGTTTAATGTATAACCTCCATTAATTACAGCCATTGCTGCATCCATTGCTTGTTGGTGCATTGCAGTACCCGTATAAACTTCTGCATTTAAATACACTTTAGCCAAAATCATATTTGCCATTCCTTGGTCTAAACGTCCTTGCTCATTTGTACCTGCCGCTTTTAATGATGGCAGTACTGTAGTTAATTCACTTGTTACAAAATCAAATAATTGAGCTCTGTTGTATTCTGGCCCGGTTACACCAACAGCTTCATTTTCTGTATTAAATGCAGCTTTACCAAATAAGTCCATCATGTGGTAATATGCTAAAGCTCTTAATACTTTTGCTTCGTTTCTGTAGTCTGCAATTGTAGCAGATTCAGCAGCAGAAATACCTCTAGCAGCTAATTTTTCATCAGTCGATTGTCTTAAGAATTCGTTTACCAATGCTACTTGAAACATGGCTCTACTAAACATCCCTTGTATAATTGGGTTTGTAGCGTTCCATATGTTTCTTTGTATTTCTCTTGTGCCTGGGTCATTCTCATAACTCCAAATTACTTCGTCTGTACATAGGTTTTGCATGTACCAAAGTACACGTCCGTACTGACTTGTACCAGCGTCAATTCCGCCAATACTTGAGCTTTCAGCTCCGCCTGTTCCTGTTAGAGACAGGTTACCGTAAACACCAGCAATTGCTTGTGTGTATGCGCCTGGCTCAGCATAAAACTCATCTGCCGATTTTTGTGTTTCTCCTTCTGGAGTTACTTCTAAGTCGTTTAAACACGATTGAAACATCAGTGCTATAAACGCTAAAGAAAGTACCTTAATTTTTATATTTTTCATAATTCTTAATATTAAAATTTAATGTTAGCTCCCATTAATACTTGTCTTTGTCTTGGGTAAATTGTATTATCTGTACCGCCAGTAATTTCTGGATCTAAACCAGAATATTTAGTGATGATAAATGGATTTTGCATTCCAGCAAATAAACGTAAAGATGCTTTTCCTTCTAACCATTTAGGGAAAGTGTAACCTGCAGTTACATAATCCATACGTAAGAAAGATGCATTTTCTACATACATGTCAGACAATATGTTTTCTTGTGTTTGTACATTGTAGTTTGTATTTAATACATTAGTAGAAACGTTTTGTAATGTACCATTAACTAGTTGTGAATAATAAGAACTAGTTGCAGGTATTAAATTCATTACACGGTTACCAATGTTTGCTCTTAAGTTAAATCCAAAATCAAAATTTTTGTAATCGAAAGTAGTAGAGAAACCTAAAGTTAAATCTGGATCACCGTTTTTATAAATGTAGCGATCTAAACCAGAGATAATTCCATCTCCGTTAAGATCTGCAAAAGCACCTTCTATTGGAGTACCATCTGTGTTGTATAATTGTTTGTAAACAAAGAATGAGTATGGTGTAAACCCTTCTGTTACAATTTGAGAAGTACCTCCAGTTCCTGCTCCAATATTTCCAGTATAGAAAGCTTGTCCAGCAGCTAATTGATCTATTCTTCTTTCATATTTACCAGCGTTTACATTAACAGACCAGTTTACATCTTGTGTACTTATAACTTTATAGTCTATAGAAACTTCAAAACCTTTTGTATTCATAGAACCTACGTTCTGTAATCCTGTGTTAGAGAAGTTAGATCCGTCTGCAAATGGTGCACCACTTTGTAATAAGTCATCAGATTGCTTGTAGAAAACATCAACAGCTCCTGTTAATCTATTATTTGCAAAACCAAAATCGATTCCTGCATTATATGTAGTTGTTAATTCCCATTTTAATTGAGAATTAAATGCACTAGGTACACCTACATTTACTAATTGTCCGTTGATTAAATATTGAGAATTTGGGTTACCAATATTAATAAGTGGTCTAAAGTAGTTTCCTGCACCAATATTTTGTTGCCCTGTAATACCATAACCTAAACGTAATTTAAGATCACTTAAGTTTTCGTTGTTTTTGAAAAATTCATTTTTCAATTTCCAAGCCAATGCAACAGCTGGGAAGTTACCCCAACGATTTTCATCGCTAAAACGAGAAGTTCCATCTCTACGGTAGGTAAGTGTTAATAAATATTTATCGTCATAACTAAAGTTTGTTCTTGCAAACATACCTATGTTTAAAACATCAGTATCAATATAATCTACTGCAAAACTATTTGGATTAGAAGTGTCTACTCCAGAAGTTCCAAAGCCTTCAAATTTTTGATACGAATAACCTGCAGTAGCTTCAAAATTTAATTTATTGAATGTTTTGTTATAAACTAAATAACTGTCTAAAGAGGTGTTTTTAATTTCTCTAGTTTCTCTAAAGTTTGTTCCAAAAGAAACGTTATTGTTGTTGAAACCAGAACGCGCTGTGTTTGATCTGTATCTTGTTCTTAAACCATCATTATAGTCATAACCTAAGTTAACAACTGCTCTTAATTCTGGTAAGAAATGAAATTTATAATCGAATTCTAAATTACCAAATAAACGGTTGTTTACCCCTCTGTCATTTGTCTGTAATAGTTGAGCAACTGGGTTTCCAATTGATGGATTAGCATATACTGCATTTCCGTTTCCGTCAAATCCGGTTACATATTCAAAGAAGTTATCATTAAAAGAACCTTCTTCGTAAACTGGTTGTGTAGGGTCAAAACGAATAGCAGAACCTTCTACACCATCAGCAAAACGATTACGTTGGTTACTGTAAGTTGCTGCTAAGCGAATTTTTAAATGGTCTTTAAATAAAGAAGGATTTAAATTTAACGACACATTATTTCTTGTAAATGCATTTGTTAAACGTAAACCCTCTTGGTATGTATTTCCAATCGATAATCGTGTTGGTAAAACGCCGAATAAACTTCCTTTTAAAGATAGGTTACTATCTACAAAGTCTGTTCTTCTGTAAATTTCGTCTTGCCAGTTCGTGTTTGCTGTTCCTAATTGATCTACTTCGTTAGGGAATTGAGTTGCTATAACATCTCTAAATTGGTCAGCATTTAATACATCTATAGTGTTGTAATTTTTACCACTTCCATATTGAAAGTTATAATCTACAGCTAAATCCTTACCACCACTTTTTGTTTTAATGATAATTACACCATTTGAAGCTCGTGAACCGTAAATTGCAGTAGCAGAAGCATCTTTAAGTACAGTAAAACTCTCAATATCGTTAGGGTTAATAGAAGCTAATGCACTTGTAGAACCCACACCGCCATCGTTTGCGATAGGTAAACCATCTATAACAATTAAAGGGTCGTTAGATGCAGAAAGCGAAGCGCCACCACGAATTCTAATTTCAGATCCAGAACCTGGAGCACCACTAGTATTTATAGTTAAACCAGCTACTTTACCATTTAATAAGTTTTCTGCAGTTGCAACTGCTCCCTTATTAAAGTCTTTAGCAGAAACTACTGCAACAGAACCCGTAAGATCCTCTTTTTTAGTAGTACCATAACCAATAAGTACAACATCTTGTAATTGAGTTGCATCTTCAACCATTACAATAGTTACATTGTTTTGTCCGTTAAAAGCTAAATTTTGATTTTTGAATCCTAAATAAGAGAAAACAACGTTTTCACCTTTTTTTACATTCGTTAAAGAGAAGTTACCATCGAAATCGGTAACAGTCCCGTTTTTAGTACCTTCAACCATAATATTTACCGAAGGTAAAGGTTGTTGGTTGTTGTCTACTACTTTACCTTTTAATGCGTTTTGTGCAAACACACCCAACGGCAGAGTAAGTAAGAAAATTAATAATTTTTTTTGTAATGTTTTCATACAATTTGTTTAGGTTAAACAGTTAATTTGATAACTTATAATTCACTTCGAATGTTAAATTTATGTAAATTTTCGGCATATCCAAAGTCGAAACTACTATTTACAGACCGAAAACGTTTTCGTGTTGAAAACTTCACGAATGTTTCGTAAATTTTCGTAGATAAATATGTTTTTAAAAATAATATAAGTACTTTTATATCAAATTAGCAATCTTAAACAAAAGATGAGAAGAAAAATTACCCTAAAACACATTGCAAAAGAGTTAGACGTATCAATTTCAACTGTTTCTAAATCGTTAAGAGACAGTGCTGAAATTAGCGCAGATACAAGACAAAAAGTGCAAGCTTTTGCAAAACTTTATAACTACAAGCCAAACAATATTGCTTTAAGTTTAAAAAACAAAAAAACAAAAACTATAGGTGTAATTATTCCCGAAATTGTGCATCATTTTTTTGCAACAGTAATTAGTGGTGTAGAACAGGTGGCTAATGAAAAAGGATACAATGTTATTGTATGTCTTTCTGATGAATCTTTTGATAAAGAAGTAATTAATTTAGATCTTTTAGGAAACGGGAGTACTGACGGTTTTATTATGAGTTTGTCTAAAGAAACCCAACAAAAAAAAGACTTTCATCACATACAAGAAGTAATAAGTCAAGGTATGCCGGTGGTTATGTTTGATCGAGTAACAAATGAAGTTTTAACCGATAAAGTTATTATTGACGATCAATTAGCTGCTTACGAAGCGGTTCAGTTTTTAATAGATAAAGACTTAAAAAAAATAGCGTTAATAACCACAGTTGACTATGTTAGCGTTGGTAAATTAAGAACAGATGGCTATTTAAAATGCTTGAGAGAAAACAATATAGAAATAGATGAAAATCTTATTTTTAAAATAGAAGATATTGAGCACAGTTCCGACGAAATTTCTAAATTGTTTGATAGTCAAACCTTTGATGCAGTTGTTGCTGTTAACGAAATGTTTGCAGTAGTCGCGCTTAAAGAGGCACATAAACGCAAAATTATTGTCCCTAGTGATTTATCAGTTATTGCTTTTACAGACGGAATCATTTCTAAATACGCAACACCTACTTTAACTACGGTTAGCCAAAACGGAGTAGCAATGGGGCGTAAATCTGCCGAAATGTTAATTGAAAAATTAGAAATGGAAGAGACAGAAACGGAACAATACCGCACCGAAGTTATTCCTTCTCACCTTGTACTTAGAGAATCTACGAAATCGTAGTAGTATGGTCTAATATTCTGTTTTTTAGTTTCTTACATTTTATTTATTTATAAAATCACCTAAAAAAAATAATTATTTTTGTTTACAGATATAAAATATCTCTTATATTTGTGCCATAATCAAAGCTTGTAGTTCACTTCAAACCTATTAAGTTTTGATGAGTTTACTTTTAAACTTATCGTTTTATTAATAAATAAGTAACGATAATGAAAAAACAAAAATTAAGTTTCTGGGAAATTTGGAACATGAGTTTCGGTTTCTTAGGGATACAGTTTGGTTTTGCCCTTCAAGGAGGCTTTATGTCTCGTATATTTCAAACATTAGATGCAGACAAAGATGCTATTCCGCTTTTGTGGATCGCAGCTCCGCTTACCGGATTATTGGTTCAGCCTATTATTGGTTATTTAAGCGATAATACGTGGAGTCCTAAATGGGGCCGACGCAAACCTTACTTTCTATTGGGAGCTATTTTAAGTTCCATTACTTTATTTTTTGTACCTCATTCACCTTATTTATGGGTGGCGGCCGGTTGTTTATGGGTTTTAGATGCCTCAATAAATATTTCTATGGAGCCTTTTAGGGCTTTAGTTGCCGATAAATTACCCGAATCTCAACGCTCGTATGGTTTTGTAATGCAAACACTAATTATTGGTATTGGTACATGGGTAGCAAGTAACTTACCTTGGTTAATTACTAAATTAGGAGTTAGTAATACGGCTGCACCTGGAGTAATTCCTATGTCGGTAAAAATAGCTTTTTCTATAGGTGCTTTGGTTTTTTTAGCGAGTATTTTATATACTGTTTTTACAACTAAAGAATATCCGCCAGAAGATTTAGACGCTTTTGAAAAAGAAAAAAGCGAGGCTCGTTTTTTTAAAGATTTAGTTACTTCTATTAAAGAAATGCCTTCTACAATGTGGAAATTAGGTGTAATTCAGTTTTTTAGCTGGTTTGCCTTTTTTACCATGTGGAGTATGGCAACGCCTTCATTAACAGAGCATGTTTTTAATTCAGCAAAACCCGATGCCAAAGAATATGCAGTGCTAAACACAGACGGCAAAGTAAAAATTGAAAACAAAGAAGTTGTTTTTTTAAGTGAAGCCAAAGCAGCAGCATATAAAGAAAAAGACAAAAGCTACAATACGGCAGCAGATGCAGTAGGTTCTGCAATGGGAATCTATGGTCTGTCTTCTATGGGCTTTGCTTTGTTACTTACATTTTATACTTCAAAATACAAAATCAACAGAAAATACATTCACATGTTTTCTTTAATACTTGGTGGAACAGGTTTTTTAATCATGAAATTTCTACCAGAACCAAGTTATCTTAACCTTTCTTTTATACTTATTGGAATTTCGTGGGGTAGCATACTTTCTATGCCTTACGCCATGTTGTCCAGTTCGGTAAACGAAAAGAAAATGGGAATGATGATGGGACTTTTTAACATGTTTATTGTAATTCCACAAATTATAGCCGCTTTGGGCGGAATCAACGTAATATCAAAAGTTTTTGGCGATACCGCAATTGCTCCTATGACATTAGCGGGTGCTTCATTAGTTATTGCCGGACTTTGTAATTTTTTAATCACAGAAAAGAAAGCCATTAGCTTTCAATCAGAAAACGAATAAAATGAATAAAAAAACATTTATTTTCGATCTAGATGGAGTCATTGTAGATACCGCAAAATATCATTTTTTAGCATGGAAAAACTTGGCGCATCAATTGGGCATAGAGTTTACTCCAGAGCATAACGAACAATTAAAAGGGGTTAGTAGAGTACGTTCTTTAGAACTTATTTTAAGTTTAGGAAATGTAACAGCTTCACCAGAAGAAAAAGAAACTTGGTTGGTTAAAAAAAACGAGGAATACCTTTCTTATATAGAAAACATGAATCAAGATGAAATTCTGCCAGGCGTAATTTCAACTTTAGAATTTTTAAAAACAAACCAGCAAAACATAGTTTTAGGTTCGGCGAGTAAAAACGCCCGTCCTATTTTAGAAAAAGCAAACATTATGCATTTTTTTGATGCTATTGTAGACGGAAACGATGTTACAAATGCAAAACCAGACCCAGAAGTATTTTTACAAGGTGCTAAAAAAGTAAACGACAAACCAGAAAATTGTATCGTTTTTGAAGATTCTGTGGCTGGTGTGCAAGCAGCAAATGCAGCACAAATGGTAAGTGTAGGTATTGGAGAAAGCGATGTGCTTCACGAAGCAAAATTTGTATTTACCGATTTTACTCTAATAGATACTCACTTTTTAGAAAATATAATAAATAATTAAAATAAAGCAACGCTTTAATACATAATAAAATGAACCAAGATTATATACAACCAAACCCGTGGTCAATTATAGAAGAAGGCTTTGATGTGGAACGAGTAAAATCGTCCGAAAGCTTATTTAGTATTGGGAATGGAGCTATGGGGCAACGTGCCAATTTTGAAGAATACTATAGCGGGCCAACTTTTCAGGGAAGTTATATTGCTGGCGTATATTACCCAGATAAAACCCGTGTGGGTTGGTGGAAAAATGGTTATCCAGAATATTTTGCAAAAGTACTAAATGCACCAAGTTGGATAGGTATTCATGTAACCATAAATGGGGAAAAATTAGATTTGTTTACCTGCAAAAAGGTAGACAATTTTAAGAGAGAACTTAACATGCAAGAAGGTTGGTTGTCTCGCTCTTTTGTAGCTACACTTCAAAACGGTTTAGAAGTAGAAGTGCAATCGACTCGTTTTTTGAGTTTAACAACAGACGAATTAGGAGTTATTAAATACAATGTAAAACCACTAAATGGTAATGCAAATATCGTTTTTACTCCTTTTATAGACAGTAGTATTACAAATGAAGATACCAATTGGGACGACCAATTTTGGGATACTCAAAGTGTGAAAATTGAAAAAGAACAGGCTTTTATTGAAGCAAAAACAATGAAAACCAATTTTCATACCTGTACTTTTATGCAATCGCAATTGTTTATAAATAACAAACAACAACCAGTTAATCCAAATACGCATAAAGCAGAAAAAGAAGTTCGGTTTAATTATACTTTAGACGTAAACCCAAACGAAACAGCTACAATTGTAAAATTTGGAGGTTATACTGCAGACAGAAATCACGATAAAAATACCTTAACCGAAGCCGCAAAAACAGTATTAAATGAAGCTGCTGCTAAAGGTTTCGATGCTCTTTTAGAGGAACAAAAACAAGCTTGGGCAACCATTTGGGAAAGTTCAGACATCACAATTGATGGTGACGTAAAAGCACAACAAGGAATCCGTTTTAATATTTTTCACCTTAACCAAACTTATTTAGGTACAGACCCAATGTTAAATATTGGTCCAAAAGGTTTTACAGGAGAAAAATACGGAGGTTCAACGTATTGGGATACCGAAGCGTATTGTATTCCTTTTTATATGGCAACCAAAGATCAATCTGTAGCAAGAACCTTGTTAGAGTACAGATACAATCACTTAGATAAAGCCATAGAAAATGCCGAAAAATTAGGTTTTTCAAACGGAGCTGCATTGTATCCAATGGTAACAATGAATGGAGAAGAATGTCATAACGAATGGGAAATTACCTTTGAAGAAATTCACCGTAACGGCGCTATTGCTTTTGCTATTTTTAACTATTACCGATACACAGGTGACTACAGTTATATTCCAGAAATGGGCTTAGAAGTACTTATTGGTATTGCTCGTTTTTGGCACCAAAGAGCTACTTTTTCAACGGCTCAAAATAAATATGTAATTTTAGGTGTTACAGGTCCAAATGAATACGAAAACAACGTAAACAATAATTTTTATACCAATTACATTGCAAAATGGTGTATTGATTATACATTGGAACAAATTGCAAAAGTGGAAGCAGAATATACTGCTGACGCGGCTCGTATTTTAGCAAAAGTTAATTTGGCTAAAGCCGAAATGACCGAAATGCAAAAAGTTGCAGACAATATGTATTTCCCTTATTCTGAAGAGCACGGCGTGTATTTACAACAAGACGGATTTTTAGATAAAGAATTAATTACAGTTGCTGATTTAGATAAGTCGCAAAGACCAATTAACCAAAAATGGAGTTGGGACAGAATTTTGCGTTCGCCATACATAAAACAAGCCGATACATTACAAGGTTTTTACTTTTTCGAAGATCATTTTACTACGGAAGAGCTTAAAAAGCATTTCGATTTTTACGAGCCTTTTACCATTCACGAAAGTTCACTTTCACCATGTGTTCACAGTATTCAAGCAGCTAAGTTAGATCAAATGGATCA
>CBFIIG010000055.1:0-11448 GCA_965662615.1 Flavobacterium sp. | reverse complement strand
AAACTGGAAAAAGAGAGAACTTTTAACTGAGCACAGAAACAGAAAAGACTGTTTGACTGAAAATGAGATAGTTATTTTGAAAAACAACATATTTAAAATTATCAATAGAAATGGAAACAACATTTAGTAATATATCTTATATTTTATTTTTTTGGCAGATATTTGTCATTATATCATTTATCTTATTAATTTACTCCTTAATTGACCTATTAAAAAGTACATTTAAAAAAAATGATAAGCTAATTTGGCTTATTGTTTTAATTCTTATTCCATTTATAGGTAGCTTACTGTACTTAAATATAGGAAGGAAACAAAAAAATGTGTTGTAAACCTACTTTTCAATCTCAGAAAGGGATTCCATTTTTTTATGTTCTAAAAAGCCTTTGATGTCTTCAAAATGTTCTTTTACACGTTTGTTTCCAAATTCAAATACTTTTTGTGCCAATCCGTCTAAGAAATCTCTGTCGTGAGAAACCAAAATTAAAGTTCCATCGAAATCGTTTAAAGCATCTTTAATAATGTCTTTGGTTTTCATATCTAAATGGTTTGTAGGTTCATCTAAAATTAAAAGGTTTACAGGTTCTAACAACAATTTTATCATTGCCAAACGTGTTTTTTCTCCTCCCGAAAGTACTTTTACTTTTTTATGAATATCGTCTCCACTAAACATAAAAGCACCTAATAGATTTTTAATATTTGAACGTACATCGCCAACAGCAATTCGGTCTATGGTTTCGAAAATGGTTAAATCCTCATCTAAAAGAGACGCTTGGTTTTGAGCAAAATATCCAATTTGAGCATTATGCCCAATTTCGCACTTTCCTTCAAAATCAATTTGGTTCATTATAGCTTTAATCATGGTAGATTTACCTTCTCCGTTTTTACCAACAAAAGCCACTTTTTGTCCGCGTTCTATAACCATATTGGCTTTCGAAAAAACAACATGATCGCCGTAAGATTTCGATAATTCTTCAACCACCACAGGGTATTGCCCGCTACGTGGCGAAGGTGGAAATTTAAGTTTTAAAGCCGAGTTATCTACTTCATCTACTTCTACAATTACCATTTTTTCGAGCATTTTTACGCGCGACTGCACTTGTAAGGTTTTAGAATAAGTCCCTTTAAAACGTTCTATAAATTCGGTATTATCTGCTATTATTCGTTGTTGCTCTTCGTATGCTTTTTGCTGGTGTGCTCTGCGGTCTTTTCGCAATTCTAAATAATGAGAATATTTGGCTTTATAATCATAAATACGCCCCATAGTTACCTCTATAGTTCTATTGGTTATGGCATCTACAAAAGCCCTATCGTGCGAAATAACCATTACTGCTTTGGCAGAATTAATTAAAAAATCTTCTAACCACTGAATACTTTCAATATCCATGTGATTGGTAGGCTCATCTAATAAAATTAAATCGGGTTTTTTTAATAAAATTTTAGCCAACTCAATTCGCATACGCCAACCACCAGAAAACTCTGAGGTAGGACGCGTAAAATCTTCACGAGAAAAGCCAAGACCTTTAAGTACTTTTTCTACTTCGGCATCATAATTCACCTCTTCTATGGCGTAAAATTTTTCACTCAGCTCCGATACTTTTTCAATCAACTGCATGTACGCATCACTTTCGTAATCGGTTCTGGTAGTTAATTGCTCGTTAATATCGTCAATTTCAGTTTTCATTTTAAACACTTCGGCGAAAGCTTTGGCTGTTTCTTCAAAAACTGTAGCATTGTCGCTTGTAAGTAAATGTTGTGGTAAATAAGCAATAACGGCTTCTTTAGGTGCCGAAATTGAACCCGTAGATGGCTTACTTTGACCTGCAACAATTTTTAATAATGTCGATTTTCCGGCTCCATTTTTACCCATAAGGGCAATTTTATCATTTTCATTTATGGCAAAAGAAACATCACTAAATAAGGTGGTTCCGCCAAATTGTACCGAAATATCGTTAACTGTAATCATAATAGGTGCATTTTTAAGACCGCAAATATAATTAAAACCATTGAGGCAGTATTACATACTATTAAATAAAGTGTTAATTGAAGTTAAAAAAGGTGAATGAGCTGAAATAAAAATTGAAAAAACCATAAATAATTGTATTTTTACAGACTTAAAAACAATTCAACAAAATGGGTAAAATTATTGCAATTGCAAACCAAAAAGGTGGTGTTGGTAAAACAACTACCACTGTAAATTTAGCTGCCGCTTTAGGCGTTTTAGAAAAAAAGGTTTTGCTTATAGATGCTGACCCACAGGCAAATGCGAGCTCTGGATTAGGAATAGATGTTGAGACAGTTGAAATTGGAACATACCAAGTTTTAGAACACTCTGCAGCAGCAAAAGAAGCCATTATAAGTTGTTCTTCTCCTAATGTTTCTATAATACCCGCTCATATAGATTTGGTGGCTATTGAAATTGAATTAGTAGATAAAGAAGAACGTGAATACATGCTAAAAAAGGCTTTAGCAGAAATTAAAAACGAGTACGATTATATATTAATTGACTGTGCTCCTTCTTTAGGTTTATTAACCTTAAATGCTTTAACCGCAGCAGATAGTGTAATTATACCTATTCAGTGTGAGTATTTTGCTTTAGAAGGTTTAGGAAAATTATTAAACACCATAAAAAGTGTTCAAAAAATACACAATGCAAATTTAGATATTGAAGGCTTACTATTAACCATGTACGACTCGCGTTTGCGCTTATCTAACCAAGTTGTTGACGAAGTGCAAAAGCATTTTAACGAAATGGTTTTTGATACCGTAATTCAACGAAATGTAAAACTAAGCGAAGCACCTAGTTATGGTGAAAGCATTATAAATTATGATGCAACTAGTAAAGGAGCAACAAATTATTTGAATTTAGCAGAAGAAATTATTAAAAAAAATAAATAGCAGTTATGGCTAAGGCATTAAAAAAACAAGCATTAGGAAGAGGTTTATCCGCCTTATTAAAAGACCCATCTAACGACATAAAGTCAATAGATGATAAAGATGCTGATAAAGTTGTTGGAAGTATAATAGAATTGGATTTAGATGCAATAGAAATAAATCCATTTCAGCCGCGTACACAATTCAACGAAGAATCTTTAGAAGAATTAGCTAAATCAATTAAAGAATTAGGTGTAATTCAACCTATAACCGTTAGAAAATTAGACTTTAATAAATTCCAATTGATATCGGGAGAACGCAGATTACGCGCTTCTAAATTAGTTGGCTTAAAAACAGTCCCTGCTTACATTCGTATTGCAAACGACAACGAATCGTTGGTAATGGCTTTGGTAGAAAATATTCAAAGAAGCGACTTAGACCCAATAGAAGTTGCACTTTCTTATCAAAGATTAATAGACGAAATAT
This sequence comes from Flavobacterium sp., assembly GCA_965662615.1. GTDB lineage: Bacteria > Bacteroidota > Bacteroidia > Flavobacteriales > Flavobacteriaceae > Flavobacterium. The sequence goes on along the minus strand of CBFIIG010000055.1, from coordinate 8,091 downwards.
CACTTACTCAAGAAGAATTAAGCGACCGAGTGGGTAAAAAACGCTCTACAATAACAAACTATTTAAGACTTTTAAAATTAGACCCAATTATACAAACTGGCATGCGCGATGGTTTTATTTCTATGGGACACGGTAGAGCTTTAATTGGAATTGATGATGACGAAATACAAGCCAACATTTACCAACAGGTAGTTTCTAAAAGCCTTTCTGTAAGAGAAACAGAAGCGTTAGTAAAAAGATATCAAGACAGCTTAAAACCAAAAGGAACGGTTGCAAAATCGAATGGTTTTGAAATAAACGAAACAGAAAAGAAATCGCTTGCACAATTTTTTGGAGCAAAAGTAGATGTGAGTATTGCTAAAAATGGAAAAGGTAAAATAAGTATTCCATTTCATTCTGAAGAAGATTTTAATCGATTACTAAAATTAGTGCAATCGTAGTGAAACTGTATAAAGCCTTATTTTTTATTTTTATATTCTTTTTTTCTTTTGAAGTTCAAAGTCAAAACGACATTACTGTACTAGACAGTACCAGTATGCGAAAAAGAGAATTTAACCCGTTAGCTCCCGCAAAAGCAGCTTTTTACTCAGCTATTTTACCTGGTGCAGGACAAGTTTATAATAAAAAATATTGGAAAGTTCCTGTTGTTTATGGTGCATTAGGCATAAGTGTTTACAGCTACATGTTCAACCAAAAAAAATACCACGAGTTTAGAGACGAATACAAAAGAAGGTTAGAAGGAACATTTGATCCCAACCATCCAACTTACGGTTCATTAAGCGAAGACCGTTTAATTAGAGCTCAAAAATTCCACCAAAGAAACCGAGATTTATCCATGCTAATTACCGCAGGTATTTATATTTTTAATATTATTGATGCCAATGTAGATGCACATTTATTGCAATTTAATATAGATGATGACCTCAGTTTTCAGCCCGATTGGAAATACGAACCCATGACACAAAGCGGAAACTTAAGTATGGCTTTAAAATTTAAGTTTTAATTAACTAACATTATTTTAAAAACAGAACTACTGTAATATGAAAATAGCACTTTTAGGATATGGTAAAATGGGACAAATTATAGAGCGTATTGCTTTAGAACGTGGCCATACAATAGTTCTTAAAAAAGGTAGTAAAAACACTTTTGAAGGTATAAAAAATGCCGATGTAGCAATAGATTTTAGCTTACCAAGTGTTGCTTTAGAAAATATTACAAATAGTTTAGAAAACGACGTGCCTACTATTAGCGGTACAACAGGTTGGCTAAACGATTATAACAAAGTAACATCGCTTTGTACCGAAAAAAAAGGAGCGTTTTTATATGCTTCAAACTTTAGTTTGGGCGTGAATTTATTTTTTGAATTAAACACACAACTTGCCAAATTAATGGCACCATATTCGGAATACAAAACCGAAATAGAAGAAATTCACCATACACAAAAACTAGACGCACCGAGTGGAACTGCTATTACTTTAGCAGAACAAGTTATAAAAGAAACAAACTATACCAATTGGAAGCTAGACGATAATACGACTGCCGACTTACCTATTTTTGCCAAAAGAATAGATAAAGTTCCCGGTACGCACAGTATAAAATATAACTCATCTGTAGATGAAATAGAAATTAAACATACAGCACACAACCGCGAAGGCTTTGCTTTGGGTGCGGTTATTGCTGCTGAATGGATTGCAAATAAAAAGGGCGTTTTTACTATGAAAGACGTTTTAAAAAATAATATTTAAATTTAAAAAACATGACAGCAACAAGCTTATTATTATTCATCTTATTTATACAATTGGTACACTTTTTAGGTACTTGGAAATTATATGTTGCCGCAGGTAGAAAAGCTTGGGGAGCTGCCATACCTGTTTATAATGGTATAGTATTAATGAAAATAATAAATCGACCTACTTGGTGGATTTTCTTTTTGTTTATACCGGTTATAAATTTATTTTTATTTCCAATAATTTGGATTGAAACATTACGAACTTTTGGCAAAAAATCAACAGCCGATATGGTTTTAGGTGTTGCTACTTTGGGGCTATACATTGCTTATGTAAATTATACTCAAAAAGTAGAATACCACTCAGACCGTGAGTTAAAAGCACCTAACAAAACCATGGATACTATTGGCTCATTGTCATTTGCTATAATGGTTGCCACTTTGGTACATACTTATTTTATACAGCCATATACTATTCCTACTTCTTCATTAGAAAAGTCTTTATTAGTTGGAGATTTCTTATTTGTAAGTAAGTTTCATTATGGTGCCAGAACACCTATGACGCCAATTGCAGCGCCAATGGTTCATGATACTTTACCATTAATAAATGTAAAGTCATACACTAAAAAACCACAACTGCCTTACTTTCGTTTTCCTAAAATTCAAGAAATTAAAAACAACGATATTGTTGTCTTTAACTGGCCAACAGATACGGTTCGCTTTTTTAGAGACCCAAATAGTATAGGCATAAGAAAACCAATTGATAAAAAATCGAATTATGTAAAACGATGTCTGGGAATACCTGGCGATTCATTACAAATAAAAAACGGAGTGGTTTATATAAACAATAAACCTTTAGAAATTAAAGACCGTCAAAAAACACAGCGTTTTTATACTTTAAATATAAAGCAAGGGCAAAATCTTGGAGCAATTGTAGAAGATTATAAAATAACAGAATACCGTCAGCTGTATGAAATGCAAACGGCACTTTGGGAAAATGATTTAGTTAAAAATTATTTTAAAGAAAATCCCAAATTTGAATTAATTGAATACGCAAAAGACAGCTTAAAAACTACTTTGGTAGGAAACATCAATCAGGCTACTTTTGATAAATTTAAAATGGGAACTTCGGCAACTATTTTAAATATAAATGCAACAGAAGAATTAATTGCAAAAATGAAAACCGACAGTAGAATTGCGGTTATAGAAAATTATTTAGACTTACCTTCTACTGCTTTATTCCCGCATAGCAAACCAACATGGAGTACTGATAATTTTGGTCCTATTTACATTCCGCAAGAAGGTAAAACGGTAACTATTAATGCAGAAACTCTTCCTTTTTACAAAATGATTATTACCGAATACGAAGGAAACACAGTAGAAGAAAACGGAAATGAAATAAAAATTAACGGAGCTGTTGCTACTAATTATACATTTAAACAAGACTATTATTGGATGATGGGTGACAACCGCCATAACTCAGAAGACTCAAGATATTGGGGTTATGTACCAGCGAATCACATCGTGGGAAAACCAATTTTTATATGGATGAGTATAGACGGTATAAACGATGGAATTACAAATTGGAAACCGCGTTGGGAACGTTTTTTCACTACAGTTGATGGACAAGGTCAACCGCAATCTTACTTTAAATACTTTTTAATACTTCTAGGTTTATATTATGTAGGCGATTATTTTTGGAAGAAAAAAAAGAAAGCAAATAGCGAAGAATAAATGAAGTGTATTACACATCCTTGTTATTTTCCATCTATAAGTCAATATTCTGTTTTAGTGCAAGCAAATGAGTTGATTTTTGAAAAAGAAGACAATTACCAAAAGCAAACCAACCGAAACCGAATGTATATTAGTGGGCCAAATGGCTTGCAAATACTAAATATTCCTGTAAAAAACAGCAATCAAAAACATCAGAAATACAAAGATATTTTAATTGATAATGATTCCGATTGGCAAAAGAATCATTTAAAATCTTTAGAGACAGCTTACAAATCATCTCCTTTTTATGATTTATTAATTGATGAATTTGATGCTGTATTCAAAAAAAACAACACCTTTTTATTCGATTTAAACCTAAAAACAATTGAATTGGTAAATGAATGTTTAGGAATAGAAATGGACTATAATTTTACAACCGAATATTTTACAGATTTAGAAAACCAAGTAATTGATTTTAGACCTTTGGTAAACGGCAAAAAAGACAGCAATATAATTGAACCATACATGCAGGTTTTTCAAGAAAAAGAAGGCTTTTTAAACAACTTAAGCATACTGGATTTATTGTTTAACGAAGGAAGAGCTGCCGTAGGATATTTAAAAAGTCAAAATATTAAAACTATATTTTAAAACTAGTTAATAACGGGAAGTGATCACTGTTTTTAAAACTTTGGTCGGTTTTAAAATAAGTACATTCGAAAGATTTATCTAAAAATATATAATCTATTCTGGCAGGGTAATAATTAAAGTTATACGAACGCCCAAAACCAGAGCCAGCTTTCTCAAAAGCATCATTCATATCATCTTTAATGGTTCTATACACATACGAGAACGCACTATTATTCATATCACCGCACATTACTTTTTTATATTTACACGATGCATAATTATCCGCAATTAATTCCGATTGTAATTGCTGTTCTGTAAAAGCAGAACTAATGCGTTTAAAAATATGTTTTGAGTTTTCTTCGTTGATTTCTGCTTCTGCCAAATCTTTAGTAATTTTAATAGATTGCAAATGCATACTATACACACGTACCGTGTCTAAATGTATTACCAAATCTGCATAAATGACATTATTATTACTGTTGGGAAAACCAATAACGTCTTTATTAATTATGGGGAATTTAGAAAAAATGGCTTGTCCCGTTTTTACTTTATTTCCGTGTAAAGAAATATATTTATAAGGATAACTGTTTAGGTTAAAGTTTTTAGACGGTGCATATTCTTGTAAACAAACTATAGACGGAGACTCAATTGCTATAAAATCGAAAATATCTTGAGGCACTGTTTTAGAAGGCAACCATTCGTATTTATTAAACAAACGAACGTTATAACTTAATAATGAAATTTCATCATTTTCGGTATTGCGTTCTTTGGTGTTAGAAAAATTATAAAACTTAGTTATAAAAGTAACACCTAAAATTAGAATAAGTGCAGAAGGAATAAATTTCTTTTTTAATTGCAATACCCAAAAGGCAAAAAAGAAAAAATTAACGAGTAAAAGCAATGGAAACCCTAATGTTAGCACACTTAAAAAAGGAAACAATTTAGGCGCTAAAAAAGGCAAAGCATAGGCTGCTAAACTAACTAGAGCTACTAATTTGTTTATTGCATATAATATTTTTGAAGCTCTAGATTCTTTTGCCATTAATTACCTGCTTTAAATAAAAAAACTTTTTCTTCTTTGGTTAATGCATCATAGCCCGACTGACTAATTTTATCTAAAATGACGTCAATTTGCTTTTGCTTTTCGGTTTTATCTAAAGGAGATTTCACATTATTAGTTGGTGTTGCTTTTTTAGTTCTATGTACCTTTTTAAACGGTTGACTCTTCTTTTTGGTAAATAAAGAAGTAAAAAGCAATTCTATTTTAGAAACCCAAGCCGTAATATCGGTCCCTTTACGTAAAAAATAAACAAACAAATAACCAAAAAAAGCACCTGCTAAATGAGCCAAATGCCCACCTGTGTTAGAAAAACCAATTTGTACTAAGTCTAAAAATAACAATACGGCAGTTACTAGCCAAAGTTTAACATTTCCTACTAATGCTAAACGCAAATTCATGTAAGGAGCATAAACCGTAACCGCTATTAACAAAGCCATAACTGCACCACTTGCACCCACTAGAAGAGCCGATTTACCCATTAATAAAAAGGCAATTACAAAAATAAAACCAGAGAATAATCCACCTAAAATATATGTACCTAATAATTGCTTTTGGGTAAAAAAAGTAACAAACAAACGACCCGCAAAATGCAACATAATCATATTAAAAAGCAAGTGCAAAAAGCCTGCATGCAAAAACATATAAGTAAATAAAGTGTAAGGTTTTAAAAACAGTGTGTTTTTAGTAGGTACCAAAGCAATCCATTCGGAAAAATGAAACTGCTGCGATTTAAAACTATAAAAAAACAATAACGAAAGTATAAAGCACAAGCAATTCCAGTAGATTAACCTTTGTGTGGTATCTGCTAATTTGTATTGTAATTTAAATCGTTCTATATAAGTATTCATAAAATATAATTAATTCCAACGATTGCTGTTATGATCATTAAACTTGGTGTTTTTCCAATACCACATCATTAAAAAACCAACTAAAGCACCACCTACGTGAGCAAAGTGAGCTATTCCGCCGCCAAAAGCCGACATCCCTGTTACTCCCGAAAACAAATCGATTAATACAATTACAGGCACAAAATACTTGGCTTTTATAGGAACAGGTATAAATAATAAAGCTAATTCTGCATTTGGAAACATAAACGCAAACGCCACCAATAACCCATATATAGCACCCGATGCACCTACCATAGCTGCTTTTGCTTTTAAGGCAGTATCAAAAACCACTTTAAACTGATCACTATTCATAGTAGGATACTTTTCAAAAATAGCCTTTGCACCATCAAAAAGCAACTGACCTTCGTATAAATCACCTCTATTAAAAGCGGTATTTAATAATATTTTCCAATCGGCATTAGTAATATTTAAGTCCGACAACTGTGCCATTAAGGCATGTAATTCGTAATAATAAAAACCCATTTGAATAAATGCTGCTCCAAAACCACACGAAAAGTAAAAGAACAAAAACTTTTTCATTCCCCAAAAACGCTCCAATGCAGTTCCAAAAGAAACCAAAGCAAACATATTAAAAAACAAGTGCATAGGGTTTCCGTGCATAAACATGTGCGTAACCAATTGCCACCATTTAAAATTGTCCGTCTCTATATAGTGCAACGCAAACAAATCGTTTATTTGCGGAACAGCATAGGCACCCACAAACAATATTATATTTAAAATTAAAAGGTGTTTTACCGTATCTGATAGTTGTTGCAACATATTTATGAAAATTTATGATCTAATTCATCACCCGTAATGGTAATAAAAGTAGGTTTTCTGTTTGGTGAATAATCGGGTTCTTTACAAGCAAAAAGAGAGTTTACTAAATTTTCTTGCTCTCTATTATTTAATGCTATTCCCGTTTTTATAGCAACACTTTGCGCCATGGTTTTAGCCAATTTATCGTTTAAAGAAAAACTGTCTTCAAACATATCTTGTTCTAAACTTTGTAAAACATCGTTTAAAACGGCAGTAAGTTCTTTTTCGTTAAAACCAGTTGGCATACTAGATACCTCTAAATCGGTTTCATTTAAAATAGCTATTCTAAAACCTGTATTTTCTAAAGCATCAAAAACCTCCTTTAACAAAGTAATTTCATTTTTAGAAAAACGAAGCTGTAACGGAAAAAGCAACGTTTGACTCACCGCTTTTTGTACTGTAATGGCTTTTAAAAACTGTTCGTAAAGTACACGCTGGTGCGCTCTGTATTGGTGAATAACTAATAAACCCGACTTAACAGGTGTAATTATATATTTACGCTGAATTTGGTAGGTAACTGTGGTTTTATCTTCCACCTCTTCCGAATTAAAAAGCGAACCAGTTACAAGCTCTGCTTCTACTTCGGGTTTAAAGTCAAAAACATCTTCTGCTTTTGTACCAACATACAAACTCTCCCAACTAGCGGTTGGTTTGGGTATGCGATGCGAAAACGAATTGGCTTTGCTTTTTGCCGTGCTACTAGAATCGAACGGATTGTAGTTTGAATCTACCTGAATAGTTGGCGATACCGCTTCTTTTCGACTATAATCATAAGGCGTTTGAAGATTATTATCTGCCTCAAAATCCATAACAGGCATTACATTAAACTGACCCAAACTGTACTTAATAGCTGCTCTTAATATGGCATAAATAGCCTTTTCGTCATCAAACTTAATTTCGGTCTTTGTGGGATGAATATTAATATCAATAGTATGTGGTGGCACATCTAAAAACAAAAAATAATTAGGCTGTTGACCGTTATTTAACAAACCATCAAAAGCATTGCTAACTGCATGGTGCAAATAACCCGATTTTATAAAGCGATTGTTTACAAAGAAAAACTGCTCCGAGCGGCTTTTTTTAGCAAATTCGGGTTTACCTACAAAACCTGTTAATTTTACAATATCGGTTTGCTCTTCTATTGGTACTAATTTTTCGTTGGTTTTACCACCAAAAACATTTACTATGCGCTGACGGATGTTTGACGAGGGTAGATTAAAAACCTCCGAACCGTTATGATACATTGTAAAATAAATAGT
>CBFIIG010000054.1:8757-11736 GCA_965662615.1 Flavobacterium sp. | reverse complement strand
TAACTGAGAAATGAGTTGCATTTCTTCATTTAAATCTAGCTTACCGGCTACTACTACAACATTAGGGTATTGGTTTTTTAACTGAAATAATTTTGTTTTTTCGGCTTCGCCACCACCAAAAAGAAAAATAGTGTCGGCAGCTTTTAAAGACAAACGCCCTATTACACCTTGCATTTTATCGAAAGGATATACTTTTCCGCTATATTGAGCAAAAGGAGCAATTCCTATCCAACGGCCTGTTTTTTCGCCCGCAATGTTTTTTATTTTAATTGGTAAATCTTTTTTTACAGGAAAAGTGGGCTGTTTTAAATCTATTGTAAAGCCCAACTGATTAAAAACACTACTGTGCCTTTCGACCATAGGTTTTATAGGTTTAAAAGTCTTGTTTTTGGCTTTTGTAAGTTCTCTTTTTTCTTTTCTACCTTTGTCTAATTGAACAACTTTTATACCAGCGGTTTTAAACAAAAAACATAGCTTTTTAGTTCTTAATACATTGTGTAAATCGGCAACATGAGTAATATCTAATGCTTTTAAATCTTTAAACAAACGCCAAATTCCCAAAAAACCAGAATGGCGATTTTCTAAATCTAAAGAAAAAAACTGGGTGCGATTTAGGGTATAAAAAAAAGGTTTAAAAAAAGCACGAGACACAACCGTAATTTTACAATTAGAGTGTTGTTCTTCTAAAGCACGAAGTACTGGAACCGTCATGGCAACATCTCCCATGGCAGAAAACCTAAGTACTAAGATATGGGGAACATTAGACATCGATTAAACTACTTTTTGTTTTGGTATAAAACAGGGTTTAAATCATCGTCGTTATACATTTTCATTTGCTTATACACTTTCATGTATTTATCGCCACTTTCAATGTCGGCAATTAATTGATTTATAGACGAAAACATATCGTTTTGTTGATCTAAAAGCACGTTTAATTTCTCCTGGCACTTTGTTTTATGCTCTGCAGATGCTGAAGCTCTATTTGCTTCTTCGCGCATGTGGTAAATTTTTAAAGCCAAAATAGATAAACGGTCAATTGCCCAAGCAGGACTTTCGGTGTTTATTTTTGCGTCTGCTTTTACAGAAACAGCTTTGTACTTGTCTAAAAAATAACTGTCAATATACTCAACCATATCAGTTCTAACTTGGTTAGAAGCGTCGATTTTTCGCTTTAAAATAAGTGCTGCAACAGGATCAATTTGTGGATCTCTAATTATGTCTTCATAATGCCATTGTACCGTATCTACCCAGTTTTTAGCATACAATAAATTTTCAATAGAACCTTTTTCAAAAGGGTTGTTTATTGTTTGTTCTACACTGTCTGTGATGTGATAATCTGCAATAGATTTTTCGAAAATTGGAAAGGCAAATTCTGAAAACATAAGTTGTTATTTTTTACAAATATAAGTTATTAATGTCTAGCTTAAAAATGTACTCTAGTTTTATCCGTTTAATTGAAAAAAGAATAAAATTAAAGAAATAGAAGCTATGGTGTATAAAACAGCATCTTTAAACTTGTTTTTGGGAATTTCTTCAATAAAATTAGCCGCCAATAAAGCGGTTGGAACCATAGAAAACAATAAAACAGAATTGTCTTTGTTTGACTCTAAAATATAAACAAATAAACCTGCTAAATACATAAAAAAAGTAATGGTATAGGTGCCTTTTATATTTTGTTGCTTTTTTGGCAACTGAATAATTCCATATATTAAAACTAAAATAGAAAAGGCTATATACAATGAAAATGAAATATGTGCATAAACAGATGGAAATGTTAACGACTGATACGGTAAATAAACATCATGCAATAATGCTGTTAACAATTTAAAATCCTGAAGACTATCTATTGTAACATAAATAGTAGCAACAGAAACTAATGCGATAAAAGGAATTAATAGATTTTTGGTTTCGGCAAACGAATAAATTAATATGGCAACAAAAATAACAACTATAAAAACTAAGGCGTAAATATGAAATAAAGAGGCGATAAAAATTAATAAAGAAGCATCGAAAATTTTCTGTTTATTACTCTTAAATGTTCTTAAAGAAACAATTCTTCTAAAAGCTAAAAGAATAAAGAAATTGGAAATTACCAAGTTAATGTTATTAAAAACCTGAGGATTTAAAGCTACTAAAAGTAAAAGAACTAAAAGAGCATAATTATTAGATTTAGAAAGCTCATTTTTTTGTGAAATAAAATTTAACCAAAAAAAGGAGATTAAAAAAAGTATAAATATACTTGAAATTTGAAAAATGGCATAACCATTTAAAGGGGCCGAAAAATTGAAAATATAATAACTAACGAAGACTATAACCAATGCAAAAGCAATTAAGAGGTAATTTATTGGCTTTGTTTTGTTAAAAATTGTTGCTAGCATCAGTATATTTTATATTTTTGTAATGTAAATGTAATAAAATTAAAAAAATGAAATCACTTTTTGAAGGTATAGCGTTCTTATTTACAGATGTTTTATTTGTTCCGTTTGATATGATGCGTGAATTAGAATTAACAAATTGGTGGGCAGCAAACGCAATAAACTGGCTTTTAATTTTAGTTTGTATGGGTGCAACAGCTTATTGGATCAAGCAGTTATCTTTATTTAAGAAAAATAACGAAGACAATCAAGATACAACGGCTCACTCGTTTTTATCTTAAATCAAAACCAATATCCTTACGATAATTCATCGTATCAAAATGTAGTTTTTCTATACTTTGGTACGATTTTTTTATGGCTTCATCGAATGTGTTTCCATACGATGTAACTGCCAAAACCCTACCTCCATTTGAAAATACTTGATTGTTCTCTAGTTTTGTACCTGCGTGAAAAACAATTGAATCCAATACGTTTTCAAAACCTGTAATTAACTTGCCTTTTTCGTACGCTTCTGGATAACCGCCAGAAACCATCATTATAGTTGTGGCGCTTCTTGGATCTATCTCTAATTCTATTTCATTTAAAGTTTCGTTTGCCATTGCCG
>CBFIIG010000054.1:0-8657 GCA_965662615.1 Flavobacterium sp. | reverse complement strand
AAAAACCTCAACTAAATCTGTTTTTAATCTTGGTAAAACCACTTCGGTTTCGGGGTCACCCATTCTAACGTTATATTCTATCACAAAAGGGTCATCACCTACTTTAATTAAACCAATAAACACAAAGCCTTTATAGTCGTAATTCTCTTTTTTAAACCCATCTATAGTTGGTTTTACAATGCGTTCCTCTATTTTTTTAATTAAAACGTCGTCTGCAAACGGAACCGGAGAAACGGCTCCCATACCACCCGTATTTAAACCTGTGTCGCCCTCACCAATTCTTTTATAATCTTTAGCCATTGGTAAAACTTTATAATTTTTACCGTCGGTTAACACAAAACAACTTAATTCTATACCGTCTAAAAACTCTTCTATTACAACTTTTGCACTAGCGTCTCCAAATTTCTGACCCACAAGCATGTTTCTTAATTCTTGTTGTGCTTCTGCTAAACTGTTTAAAATTAAAACACCTTTTCCGGCAGCTAAACCATCTGCTTTTAATACGTATGGAGCTGTTAAAGTTTCTAAAAACAAGCAGCCTTTTTCTACCGTTTCTGCCGTAAAACTTTCGTACTTGGCGGTTGGAATATTGTTTTTTACTAAAAATTCTTTTGCAAATTCTTTACTACCTTCTAATTGAGCTGCATGTTTAGATGGGCCAATTACAGGGATGCTATTTAACTGATTATCTGCTTTAAAAAAATCAACAATCCCATTTACCAAAGGATCTTCTGGGCCAACAACAACCATGTCTATGGCGTTACTTAAAACCGTTTCTTTAACCGCTATAAAATCGTTCGGATTGATGTTAACATTGGTTGCTAAATCTGCAGTACCTGCGTTTCCTGGCGCTACAAATAATTTATCTGCCAAACTACTTTGTGCCATTTTCCATGTCATTGCATGTTCTCTACCTCCAGATCCTAATACTAAAATATTCATTGTTGTGTTTTTTGCAAAATTAATACCTTTTTTAGATACTATTTAACTTAATATGCTTTTTCTTGCCCTTTAAAAATATTAAAAACGGTTTGAACAATTATTTTTATGTCTTGTAAAAAAGACCAGTTTTCAATATAATATACATCGTATTTTATACGGTTTATCATGTCGCTATCCGTTTCTATTTCGCCTCTGTATCCTTTTACTTGTGCCAAACCTGTTATACCTGGTTTAACATAATGCCTAATCATGTATTTTTTTATTTTTACACCATAGGTTATGTTTTGCGACCAAAGGTGAGGCCTTGGACCAACTACCGACATTTCGCCTTTTAATACGTTTATAAACTGTGGTAACTCATCAATACTCGTTCTTCGCATAAATCGACCAATTCTTGTAACTCTAGGGTCGTTTTTGCAAGCCTCTGTTTCTGTACGGGTGTTCATTTTCATTGACCTAAACTTCATGCAATAAAACTTTTCTTCATTAATCCCGGGTCTTCCTTGGTAAAAGAAAATAGGTCCTTTCGATTCTAGTTTTATTAGTAAACCCAATAAAGGAATTAACCAGCTTAAAACAAAAATAAGAACAAGAAAAGAAAAGAAAATGTCAAATAATCTTTTTAAAAACTTTATTAATGGATCGTGAAGTGGCGTTACCTGCATGGATAATACAGGAAACATTTCGTAATAATCTATCTTTAAATTTTTAGTATATATCTCTTTTGTGTCGGGGATAAATTTTATATTAATTTTATTTTTATCTGCAAAATAAACAAGGTCTCTAAGCTTGTCATTTGAAAGCTCGTTTAAAGAGCAATAAATCTCATCAATTTTATTGTCTATACAGAACAATTCTAGCTCTTCTATTCCTCCTTTGATGTTTTTATTTTTCTTTTTTTCTGAGAAAAAACCCTTAAATTGATATCCATAATCTTTTCGCTGCTCGAATACCTCTTTTAAATTTTGTGCTTCTTTATTAAAACCTAAAATAACTACTGTTCTAAAATTATTACCTGTGATTAAACGGTATTTTTTAATGTAATAAAAGAGAGCTGTTTTATTGAGTAATATGAAAACCAGCAATGTAATTAAGTAATAAGATATGGCTGAACCACTAAAAATTGCCTTTTTATAAAAAGGGAAAAAAGCAATAATAATCAATAAAAACAAAAAGAACTGTTTCGCCGTTTTGGTTAAAATTTCTACTGGAGTTGTAAATCGGTATACCTTATAAAAACCTATGGTAAGCGCTATTAAAATCCATGATGACAGTAAAAACAACCCAAATTCTAAAAAAACAAGATCTAAGCCTTTAAAAAAACAAGGAAATAAAATTACCACCATAAGTAAATCAATACTTATGCTAATAGGTCTCAAAAACTTAGAATACCTTCCTCTTTGCATTTTTTAATGAATGTATTTAGAAAAATCTTTGTGGTCTTCTTTTTCTAATTCTTCTTTAGAAAGACTTTTAAAATATGCATAAGTCAATTTCATTCCTTCTTCGCGATTTACCTTTGCTTCCCATCCTAAAATTTCTTTAGCTTTTGTAGTGTCTGGCTGACGTTGCATAGGGTCGTTCATGGGCAATGGTTTGTATATCACTTTTTGGTCTGTACCTGTAAGTTTTATAATTTCTTCGGCAAAATCACTTATTGTAATTTCGTCTGGATTTCCAATATTAACAGGTAAATGATAATCAGAAAACAACAATCTATAAATACCATCAACTTGATCATCAACATAACAAAAAGAACGGGTTTGTGAGCCGTCTCCAAAAACAGTTAAATCTTCGCCTCTAAGAGCCTGACCAATAAAAGCTGGAATTACACGGCCGTCATTCAATCGCATTCTTGGGCCGTACGTGTTAAAAATACGTACTATTCTGGTTTCTACGCCATGGAATGTATGATACGCCATAGTTATGGATTCTTGAAAACGCTTTGCTTCATCATACACACCTCTTGGGCCAATAGTGTTTACATTTCCGTAATACTCTTCGGTTTGTGGGTGTACCAAAGGATCTCCATAAATTTCTGAAGTTGATGCTATTAAAATTCTAGCGCCTTTTACACGAGCTAAACCTAACAAGTTATGCGTTCCTAACGAACCTACTTTTAAGGTTTGAATTGGGATTTTTAAATAATCTATTGGACTTGCTGGCGATGCAAAATGCAAAATATAATCTAACTCACCTGGTACATGCACAAAAGTGGTAATGTCGTGGTGGTAAAACTCAAAATTTGGATGTTTAAATAAATGTTCAATGTTTTTTAAAGCCCCAGTAATAAGGTTGTCCATACCTATTACATAAAACCCTTCTTTTATAAATTTATCGCAAAGGTGTGAGCCTAAAAAGCCAGCAGCACCTGTAATTAATATTCTTTTCATTTAGCAATTGATTTGTTTTGCGTTAGCAACAAACAGTAGAATAGGCTAAAAAACACTACGCCACGTTGTCTCCACAAAAAAGATTCGGTCAAAAATAAACTTATCATTAGAACTGCGAAAGAAATAGTTATAAAATCTTTTCGCTGTATGCCTTTTCTAAGCAACAAAACAAGCATTAAAACTAAAATTAAAAAAGAAAAAACACCCAATTCTGCAAAAACTTGAATGTATTGGTTGTGGAAATTTTTCTTTTGATAGCCTTCAGCGTTTTCATCTCCTTGAAAAACATTATACTCTAACGCTTTTTCTTCGATTTTATTATACGAAGCGTTTAGCCCAAAACCCTTCCAAAAAATTGGCTCTTCTTTTAAAAACTCTAAAAACAATCGGGTTTGATAGACTCTAAAAGATGTGCCCGAAAAAAAGTCGTTTGGAGAAAAAATTTCGTTGCTCCACGCTTCTTTCATACTAACATTATGCACACCTTGTTTTGAAATAGTAACAACATCTGTCGTAATGCTTTTTTCTGTATTGGCTTTATATTCTACTAAAAAACGATCTTTCAATTTTCCGAAAAACAAACCCGTTACCACTAAAAGCAAAACTATAAAAACATTGCGAAGTCTCATTCTATTTGCCGCTTTAGTAAAAAAGAAATAATAAACAACTGCCAAAGCACCAAAAACTAAAACAATATTTTTAGACGACAATAGCACAATAAACACCGTTAATAAAAGCAAAATCACACCTTTATAAATGGGCTTTAAAACAGCATGTGCAAAGTAAAAAAACGCAACTGAAACGTAAACCGAAACGTGAATAGCATTTACATCTTTAGTAACTAATTCGTGATAAAAAAACACATCGGTAGAGCCTGTTGCTATAAAACGAATAATTGCTTTTATAAGATAAAAAACCACGTATAAAACCATGGTATAGCTATAATATTTTAATAAAATGTTGGTTTTTTGTGTAGTGTTTTCTTTCCAAAATAAAAAGCCTAAGGGGATTAAAAATAAAGCCAGTTCTTTAGAAAGTGCAGGCAAAGTTAAAGACCTGTCAACGCTCCAAAAAAAGGACAAAGCCATTATGCCATAAAGTAAAATGGGCAACAGAAGGTTTTTGTTAAGTGAAAATTTGTTTTTTTTAAAGCCTATTAATAAAGTAGCTATAAATGCTATTAAAAAAGCATTGTTAATTGCGTAAGAAAGCGGAATGGTACAAACCAATCCCAATAAAGCAAAAAAAGTATAATCGGCTTTAGTGTTTTGTTTTATTTCCTGAAAACACATTGTTAAAAAGTTGAAGATAAGCGTCATTTATTTTTTCCCAATTAAAATCGTTTATAATTGCTTTAAAGTTATTTTCTATAAACTGCAAGTTATCAATTTTTTTAACGGTTTCCATAATTTTTTTCACCTCGTTTGGGTTTGAAAAATAAAAGGCATTCGTTTTTAAAATTCCTTTATTAAACTCGTTATTATGAGCTATTACAAAGGCTTTAGAGGCCATTGCCTCTAAAAGCGATGGGTTTGTACCACCAACTGAGTGCCCATGAAAATAGAAATTGGAAAAATACCTGAGGTTATTTAAATGTTCTAAATTATAAATTCCGCCCAAAAATAAAATATTTTTATAGTCTTTATAGCGGTTTTTTAAATAAGTCCCGTATTTGGTTTCGTGATTTCCTACAACTAAAATAGTTTGCTTTTTTTCGGTTAAAACCACTCCGTCTAACACCATTTGAAAGTTGTTTTCGGGTTCAAAACGTGCCATTATCATGTTGTAATTTCCGGGTTCTACGTTATATTCATTTAAAACAGTTGCGTTTGGGTTTTCGAATGGGTGAGCTCCGTATGCTATATAAGTTGACTTTTTGTTGTACCTTTTTTCTAAAAAAGAT
This sequence comes from Flavobacterium sp., assembly GCA_965662615.1. Lineage (GTDB taxonomy): Bacteria > Bacteroidota > Bacteroidia > Flavobacteriales > Flavobacteriaceae > Flavobacterium. Next base: position 3,419 of record CBFIIG010000054.1, on the reverse strand, counting down.
TGTATTCCTAATGAATCGGAAATTAAATGATCACTGCTTTTAGCGGCTAACCTTTCGGCAAAACGCAAAAACTGCTGTACGGGTTTAGAATACTTGGAGCGCTTCCACTCTATTCCGTCCATATTAGTTATAATAATTGGTTTTTTGGGTAATAAAAACCACCAAATAGAATTACTGGTGTAACCCAATTGCAAAATAATGTCAAAATCCCGTTTACGGGAATCCATTATGCAATTATAGTCATAAATAAACTGCCCTACCGTTCCCATTTTGTGCTCTGGGTCGTTTTTATGAATAATGTTTACGCCTTTAAAAGTACTTTCTTGGTATTTGTGGTTATGCGAGTTATAACAAAAAACATCGTGTCCTTTTTCTGCCAAATAAACCGAGAAAAACTCGGCAAACTGCTCAAATCCACCGTAATAATTGGGTATTCCTCTGGTTCCTAGTATGGCAATCTTCATGCTTTGTTTTTTTCGAAATGCTAAAATAGTAAAATTTATGCTTAAAGCGTATCTTGAACTTCTTTTACAAATTCTTGAACAGAAAATTGTGTTAAAACGTGTACTCTACCTTTAGTTCCCATTTGTTGAATTAAACTGGGGTTTTCTAAAAAAACTGTAACCGATTTTAAAAATGCTTCGTTATCATAAACGGGTATTAAAAAACCCGTTTCGTTATTTTTAACAACCTCCTTTAAACCGCCCAAATTTGTCGCAATAACTGGCTTACTTGCAAGCATTGCTTCTGCTGCCACTAAACCAAAAGATTCGGCTTCTGTAGAGGGCATAAGTGCTAAATCTGTTTGATGCCAAATAGAAGATAAGTTATTTATAAATGGGATTATATTTATCTGATTACATAGGTTTTTTGACTGTATTAATGCATTTACTTCTTCCAAATAATATTCTTGATTGGGTACAGGCGAACCTACAAAAAGCAATTTTATTTGATTGGTTTTAAGTAAAGGTTCAAGTGCGTTTATTGCCCATTTGTGCCCTTTTAGCCTGCTAATTCTGCCAACAAGAGTTACTACCATTGGATTTGAAGGTGTTTTCTCTGTTTGGGGAGAGTCCCAAATGTCATTTACACCGTTATAAATAACTTTTATTCTACTCTCTAAAGCAGGAATATGATATAAAATATTAGACTCCGTCGCTTTTGAGTTACAGATAATAACTGTTGCATACTTTTTTAACAGTTTTGGAAAAATTGCAGCAATAATTTTTGGGTGTTTAATAATTTCGTGAACATGCCAAACATGTTTTATACTTTCCTTTTTGGCAAAAAAAGCACCGGCTAAGACTGCTAATGTATTTGAGTAAACTGTTTGAAATTGAAAGTGCTTGTGTAGCTCTTTTAGTTTTTTAGCAACAACATTATATTCTTTTATAAATTTAGTTATTCCAAAAGGAGTAAAAATATTTCTGTATAACTTTAAAACAGGTAAAATAAAAACAATTATTTTTAAATCGTCTAGAACATCTTTTAGCGGTCCGCTATTTGGTAAAATCACCACTGGATTAATTAATTTTCTATCTACTCTTTTTAAAAACGTTAAAAGGGTTTTATCAGAACCATAAAGTTCTGCAGATTGGTGAATAATTAAAACGTTTTTCATGATATTTCAGCGTTTAACTTAAACTTATAAGCAAACAAAAAACCAATTAACATAGTTTTAGTGTCTACTAAGTTGTAAAAACCCATAAAAACCCAATTTGATATAATTAAAAACACACCCGTTCCAATAAAAATTAGATTGATGTATTTAACCTGTTCGTTTTTAGCCCTACTATTTTTAAAAAAAGAGAAAATACTAATCAAATAAATACCTAAACCTATTAAACCCGCCTTTAATAGAACTGTTACATAACCGTTGTGTAAAAAGGAAATATACCTCAGCTTCATGTCGCCCAAATAAACGTCTTGTTTTAAGTTTACCCTAGAACCTATTCCTTCTCCAAACAACAGTGTTTTATTATGTGTCATTTGATCTAAAGTTCGAATGTTTTCGTATGACCTATAATTATCGTTAAAGTCTTTCCAATCTGCCCTATTTACCGATGTTTTAAAAGCCTCGTTGGGAGCATTTTGTATTTTATACAAAAACTCATCAACAGGCCCACCAAGCCTTTTTGGGTTGTAGTAATGTATTGCAGAAAATAGAAGTGCAATAGCAAATACACCCGAAACTACAGTAATTAAAAAACGTTTGTTAAGTGCGAAGAATCCTTTTAGTGCCAAAAACAAAATAATAAATTGTATAAAATTGGTTCGTGCCAAATAAAAAAAAGCCGAAAGTCCCAAAAGACTTATAAAGTAAATTTGTGTTTTTTTAGAAAAGCCGAGTTTTAACTCTCTTCCAAACAAAATAAAAATAAGCGCATACACTTCAAAATCATTAAAAAAACCTGCATAATAGCGTATTTGACTTAAGCTTGGTGCTCTTTTAATTACTATTCCGTAAAAAACCATTAACATGTGATAACTAGCAATTGCTACACCTGCATAAACTACAAAACGCAAAGGTTGCTTTATTTTATCATGAAAAAGTTGATAGCCCAACAAAAGCCCCATTATAGGTTTTAAAATATAAGCTATGTCTCTTATTACATAGTATTTTGGATATTTAAAAAATAAACCCGCAGCAATAGCTAATAATAGAATAGCCACATAAAGCAATAAGTGCTTTACAAAAGGCATTGAATATTGTTTTTTTAAAGTAGCAATAATACTTACTCCCCAAAGTGCAAAAGAAAGTTCGTAATTGTTAAAAAATGGAACAATTACGCATAATATAAATAGAATTTGAAGCTGAAATTCTTTTTGTAAAATTCTATTCATTATTAGTAATTGATTTTATAATTTTTGCGGGTACACCTCCAATAATTACATTGGGAGGAAATACGCCATTTACAACAGCGCCAGCAGCAACCACAGTATTATCGGCAATTTGCGACCCATCTAAAAAAGTAACTTTTGCACCTACCCATATATTATTACCTAGCACAATTCCCTTTGAGGTTGTGCCTTGTTCTCTTATTAAAACATCTGGCGTATTAAAATTATGATTTTCTGAATGAAAACTAATATAAGAGCCCATAATCACATCGTTACCAATAGTAACACCACCGGCTGCACCAACCTGACAATAATCGCCCATGGCAGAATTAGAACCTATTGTAAAACCTTTACCGTATTTAGAAAAATGACTGGTGCAAGAAACAAATCCGTATGAACCTATTTTACTGTTAACACCAAATTCTAATTTTTCTGCGGCATAACCGTCTATTTTGGTGTAAGACCCTATAGTTGTGTTTGAACCAAAACGGATGTTTTTAGCGTTTAGAATAGTTGTGCTTTTACCTAAAAACACTTTTTGTTGAAGTCTTAATAAACCTCGAAAAAGCATAAAAAAT
>CBFIIG010000053.1:364-11748 GCA_965662615.1 Flavobacterium sp. | reverse complement strand
CAAATACCAATCGGAAGATTTTACATGCATTTCGATATTACCCGCCCACACTTGATTATTGATTTCTATTTTAGCATTAAAAAAATCGGGGCCAGCCTGTTGGGTGTAACTTCCAGTTGACAAAACAGTAATTGTTTCGCCAGAAGTGGTTTTTAAGTCAGAAAAATCTAGCTTTTTATGCAACCAAATAAAATGTAGAAAATCCTCTTTCACTTGTCTGATTTTAAGATGAATATACAAAAAAAGTGCTAAACCCAATGAGTTTAGCACTTTTAGCTGATTTTTTATGCTGATGGTCTATTCTATATATCCCATTTTGCGCATCCAATCGTCGTTAAACATTTTACCCACATAACGCGTTCCATGGTCGTGAAAAAGAACTACAACTACGTCGTCTTTTGTAAAATGCTCTTTTAATTGTAACACACCTTTTATGGCTGCTCCAGCTGAGTTCCCTAAAAACATTCCTTCTTCTTTAGAAAGACGTTGGGTATAAACTGCAGCATCTTTATCGGTTACTTTTGTAAAACCATCTATAATAGAGAAATCTACATTTTTTGGTAAAATATCTTCTCCAATTCCCTCGGTTACATACGGGTATATTTCTTTTTCGTCGAAAATACCTGTTTCGTGGTATTTTTTAAATACAGAACCATAGGTATCTATTCCCCAGATTTTTATGTTTGGATTTTGTTCTTTTAAATATTTCCCAACTCCAGATATAGTTCCTCCAGTACCAACACCAACAACAAAATGAGTGATTTTACCTTCGGTTTGCTTCCAAATTTCTGGACCAGTACTTAAATAATGTGCTTTAGCATTACTTGGGTTATCGTATTGATTTACGTACCAAGAGTTTGGAATTTCTTGGGATAATCGTTTAGAAACCGAATAATACGAACGTGGGTCTGTAGGTTCAACCGCTGTTGGACAAACTACTACTTCTGCCCCAACGGCTTTTAATATATCTACTTTTTCTTTAGACTGCTTGTCTGCCATTACAAAAATACATTTGTAGCCTTTTATTATGGCTGCTAATGCTAAACCCATTCCTGTATTACCCGATGTTCCTTCTATAATTGTTCCACCTGGTTGCAATCTTCCGTCTGCTTCGGCATCTTCTATCATTTGCAAAGCCATACGGTCTTTTACCGAGTTCCCTGGGTTAAATGTTTCGTATTTTGAAAGCACCAAACAAGGTAATTCTGCGGTTAATTTATTTAATTTCACCATAGGTGTATTCCCAATGGTTTCGAGTATATTATTTGCGTATTGCATGAATTATAAATTTGTGCAAAGATAGGCTTTTTGTACCCTTTACAAAAAGAAAAATGATGGGCAGTTACTCCCGATAGAAGCGTGTATCCTTTTGTTTTTTCAACAAAAGATACAACTGATAGCGGGAATTACATTGGCGGAAATGCCTAATGCTGCGGTTCTGCTACAAGAAAAAGTTCCACACAAGACCAAAACGCACTATGAAATCACGGTACGGATAATCGGGAGCAGAATAGTAATTGTAGCCCGTAAAACTAGAATTGAAGTGTTCTGCTTTTATAAAAAAGCGGGTTTGTCTCACTTTTGCATTTATAAAAAAGTCCATCAACGGAAAATTACCAATTTTTGTGATATTCTGCACGTAGAACTCGCCTAAAACAGGGTTGTAATTGTTGGCAAAATAACTGGTAAAATACTGACCCGATAGTCCGATTTGTATTTCCATTGCGTTTTTAAAAACAAAATCGGTATAATAAACTGTGCTTCTAAATAAAAGGTCGGGTACATTTATTATTGGGTTATTTTGATCTACTTGTTGGAATAAAAAGCGGTTATCGAAAGCCCATTTCTTGTATTTAAACTCTTTATTAGCTTCTAATGATACATAATTTATGTTCTCTGAATATTGAAACGGCTTTATTAACAACTCTTCTGAATTGGTTGCCGTATTGGAAAAATACAAATGATTTGAAAGATTTTTAGCGTTGAAAACTAAGTTTACAAAAGGTGTTTCTACATTTGCCAAAAGCGTATGAGTTTGCTCGTTTTTAAAAGAATTAAACCAATTGTAATTAGCATAACTGCTTTGTAAAAGGGTATAATTTAAATTAGGCAAACTTGCGTTTTGCAAATAACTCACCGAAATTTTTGTTTGGTCTGTGAAATTATATTTGGCATTTAACAAAAGGTCTCTTATCCCAGAACCGTCTATAGATTGATTATAAGAACCTGTAAACAAGAAGCTATTGAATTGTTTTTGGTAGCTTGCTTTAGCAAAGATTAAGTTGTCTTTTATTTGATTTGGTACGGAAATGGTTCCGTTTGAATTGTAAACCACATTTGAATAATAACTGTTGTAATTAATGTGTTGACCAGAGAACGTAATATTTCCGTAGTTTTTATTTTGAAAACTGTAGCCTACGGTATTACTTAGTGTTTTTAGTTTTGAATTATCGGAAATTACATTTTTAAAAGAAGTTCCAAATCGATCATTAGCTATTGATTGATCGTAAAAAAACTGTTTGTACTCGTGATTGAATTGGTGAAAAACAAATGAGTTATTTTCGCCAGATTGTGAAAGGGCATAACTTTGGTTTATAAAATAGCGGCTCCCTTTTAGAAGTGATGAGGCATCTTCAAAAAAGACTTCTAATCGTTCTCGTTGAGTGAAAGGTGCATCACCCGATTCAAAATTTTCTTTGTTTACAATACCTCCGTTTTCTTGATTTGTAATGTCTTGACTTGTAAAATGAAAATTTAAATTATATTTTCTATTTGTTGTGAAATATGTTCCTCCTATTTTAAAATTACCTGAGCTGGATAAATTGTTTATGTACTTACCATTAGAACGTAATCCTTTATAACCAATAAAAAAGTTTAAATTAGGCTTTGTGTTTACGGTTAAAAATGCATCTAAATTTTGACCTTGCGTCATAACCGATTTATAATATAAATCCGTTAATGGCGTAGGCACCTCATAATAGTTTATGTCTTGTACTTCTTGATAGGCAAAATGTTTGGCATTAAAACCAAAATTCACACTATTGGATTTAGATTGCAAATTAAAATCAAGTGTATTATATGTTTGACCTTCATTAGAAAACGCTAATAATCCAAAATTATCTTTGCGTAAATAATTGAATTTATACTCTTTTTGTATGGAAAGCGTAGTATCTACATAAGTAGTGTCCTTAGCTATATTGTATATTTTATATAAGGTAATGCTCGGCTTTTTTAATGTATCAATTTGAATACTACCTCTATTATTAGAAAGTTGTGTTTTTAAAATATCATTTTGACTATATAATGAAACCGTAAAAAATAAAAGTAATAACGCTAGGTTTTTCATACTGTTCTTTAAGCAACAAATGTAAGTAGAATAATGATAAAAAAAAACACCGCTTAGAGCGGTGTTTTTGTAATGTTATATTAAAAATTATTTTTTAATAAATTTTTTAATAGTGGAATTATCTGAATTAGAAATATTAACAAAATAAACTCCATTTGAAAGTGAAGAAACATCTATTGCATTATTTTCTAAAACAAGGCCTTGAGAAATTACACTTCCAAGAGTGTTAATTATTTGATACGTAGAATTATTAAATAAAGAAGCTTCTGTAGAACCAATAAATATTTTATCATTTGCAGGATTAGGATAAACCGTAAATGATGAAGTATTAAAGGAATCGTTAGACAACAAAATACCATTAGTGTTTGAAGCAATTAAGGCAAATTTTTGAGACCCACCGGTTAAACTACCTTTATGTGTTACTGTAAGAGTGTAAGTCCCACTTGGGTTATCTATCTGTATTTTTTCAAAATTATCTTTATTATTATCACTAGTTCTAACTGCTCCCATAAATGGATTTAATGGATCTAAAGTCCAAGGAAAATACGTTACACCATCTTTTGTTAAACGAATATCTAAATCATTTACTAAATACGAAGTAGTTGGATCTAACTGTCCATTATTAACAGAAGGAGAAGCAGGATCTGTCCATGAGATAGATACCATCAAAGGATTGGAATCGGTACAATTAATAGTTCTAGTATAAGTAGTATTATTAGTAAGAGTTAATTCGTCAATAATTGCTGACTGAGAATCTTTTTGAAAAATTAAAGTAGCAGCTTGTTCTGCATTGACTAAACCCCATCCAAATTCATAATCAGGTCCCAAATTAGCACCTGCTTCAGAAGTAGTATGCATTAACAAACCTTTTAAAGTGGAAGCTCTTAGGTATTGATCGAATGATTGGTTATAGTATTGTTGAATCAACAAAGCAACTCCAGCTACTGCAGGTGAGGCCATTGAAGTACCTTGATATGTATCTGAAGAAGTATTGGAAGCAGCAGTAGCTGAAGTTACTCCAACACCTTTAGCAACCAAGTCTGGTTTTATTCTACCATCATCTGTTGGACCCCAAGAACTAAAAGAGGACATAGTAACAGAATTTGGATTAACATAATTTGAAACTTGATTAACAGCACCAACTACTAAGAAATTTTTTGCAGTTTGCATCCCAAAAATAAGACCATAACCGCCGTTTTGAGATATAAAAGGACCTATAGTAGAATCAGAAAAATCATCTCTATCATTTCCCGCAGCAGTAACAGCTAAATAATAAGGAGCAGCATTTGCAATTAGGTCAAAATCTCTTGCTAAAGATGTATAAGCACCAAAAATCCATTCAGTACCAGCAGTAATTCCATAAGAATGATTAGAAACCATCATTGCCTCAGAAGCAGCAGCAGCCGACATTTCTGAATAATCATTAGACCAATCATAAGAAAGTCCAGAAGCATCAAAAGCTAAACCTCTTCTATTTGCACTAGGTCCATTACCAACTATTGTTCCCATAACATGGGTTGCATGGTTATTATTTGTTCCTCCATCCATATTTGTAACCTTAGAATTTGGAAAATCAACATGAGAAGTTCTTGCAGAACCACCATCCCAAACATAACCATACATTCCTTGACCTTGAATATTTAAACCTAATGCACCACCAGCATACAAAGATGTTGCCTTTGCTGTTTGAGCAGATCCTGCATTGGAAGTTTTAAGATAAGTGACTAACCCATTAGAATCTACATCGTAAATTTCTTTTAAAACACCATTAGATTCGGTGCGTAAAGAAAAATTAGGATTTGAATTAAGAAAATTTGATATCCTAGCTTGTCTTGCAATAAAGTCAGAATTAAATTTTACACTCAACTCTTGTAATATTTGAGTGTTAGCTTCACCAATCTGGGCAAAAGTAGCAGCCGTGAAAAGGAAAAATGCAAAAATATGTTTTTTCATTGTTATTGTTTTTACAAATATAAAAAAACCCAACTTAAAGTTGGGTTTTTTATTAAATAAAATAATGAAATATTATTGCTTGATAAATTGATAAGTTGTTTGAACAGGATTACCACAATCAGACTCTACGTCATTAGTGAAAGTAAGTTCAAAAACTGAATCGTCTTCAGCGTCGATTGTTGAGTCTACTATTGCAGGACCAAAAAAGTAATTACCAGCACAAGAACAGTTACCTTGCATAGATCTTGATACCGTATTTTGACAAATAATATCAAAATTGAAACTCATTAATGATGAACAGTAGTTTGGAAAGTTTTTGGTTTGAAAAGTTCTTCCTGTTGGACTACCAGAAATAGCAGATAAAGTAACAATTTCACCACTAGATAAAGTAGGACCATCAACTAAAGGAGTTATTTCTTGAATTAAGTAATCACCAACAAACATTGTTGGAGCAACAGGACAAGTAATAGACACGTTTAATGATAAACTGTTATTAAAAGAAGCAGTTGCAAGAGTTGGAGAAGTTAGTTTAAAAACTACTGTTTTACCGAGAGTAGTAGCTGCTGATTCCAATAAAACAACATCAAAATTACTAATAACTTCACCCGCAGCAACCTGAACAGTTGGATTCACAATTTGAAAATCTACATTTTCAACTGCTGTAGAGTTATCCGTATCAACACTTAAAGTAACACTATGGCTAGCTGTAACAGGTACAATTGTACCAAAACCTACTTCTATAGATTTATCACCTCCTCCTAAAAGAAGAATAGCCTGATCCGTTGATTTTAAGAAACTTAATTGAGCATCTCCATTATATGCTAACTGTCCATTATCATCATCCGCACATGAGAATAAAAATAAAGACGCAGCTACTAATAGAGACTTTCTAAATATATTATTAATTTTTTTCATAATTTTTTTTGTTTAAATATTAATTATAACCTGGGTTTTGAACCATGTTTGAATTAGCAATAATTTCACTATTTGGAATAGGAAAAGTAAATCTGTGATCCGTAATAGGTAAAGTTAACTCAGCACCTGGGATAATGTCATCTTCAATAGAACGATCAATCGAAACATTTGCTAAAGCACCAAGTCTTTTAAGATCTAAATATCTGTGACCTTCAAAACATAATTCTTTTCTACGCTCATTTAATAAATCTCTCCAAGCATCCTGAACAGATGTATATGTTACAGCAGCTGGAGAAGTAATTCTACTAGCTCTAACTTCACCTAATAAATTAGATGCCGCAGTAAAAGGCATAGCACCTTGAGCTATTTCTGCTTCAGCAAGAATGAAATACATTTCTGATAAACGGAAAACTTTTAAGTCATTTTTAAGAGCCTCTGTTAATTTACCTGGATATTTATCAATAATAGCTTCTGTAGCTGTAGATGTTGGATCAATAAAAGCAGTAGCTCTTACATCGCCAGGAACAGCTTCTAAAATAGCTCTTAAATTAGCACCCATCTTTAAAAAAGGAGCACCATTAATATCAGAAGAATTGAAAACGAATAAACTTCCAACATTACCGCCACCGCCTCCAATAGGACGAGATAAACCAAAGATAATTTCTTTACCATCTCCTGCGTCTTGCCATATAGATGGATAAGTAGAAATTGGTGTTAACGGAGCATAAAAATCATCAATTACTTTTTGAGCATATAATTTAGCATTTGTATAATCTTTTCTATATGCATAATATCTTGCTCTAATAGCATCAACCATGTAAGTACTAACAAATTTATGTCTAAATATTCCAGCTGGATTAATCAATTTTCCTTCAGCATCATTAAGATCTGCTTCAATTTGAGCGAAAATTTCAGAATTTGAAACTCTAGGCAATTGCACATCAATTGTTGGAACACCTTCAACTAACATAACACCTAAAGCATTTGGATCAGACATGTCTGGTGAAAAATAAGCCTCTAATTGTAAGTAAGAAAAAGCTCTTAACACTTTAGCCTGAGCAATAATGTCGTCAAAACGAGCTTGCTCAGAAGGATCCATAGAAATTAATGACGAAACATCAATTAATCTATTTACTCTGTTTATTACAGTATAATAACCTAACCACATACTAGATGGGTTTCCTGAACCAGAATTTAAGAAAAATCTGTGAGTTTCTAATTGTTGACCACCATTTGAAGAACCTATACCTACTTCATCTGTAAATGAAGCAGTAAATTGAATTTCATTTGTGATACCAACACTACTGTAAACGTCACCAAGAAGAAAACTTTCTAGATCGTTAACAGTCTTAAAAGTGGATTCGTTATTAACTTCACCTTTTTGAACGATATCAATAGCATCATTACAAGAAGTCAAAGACATCAAGCTTAGTGCTACTAATAAAATTATTTTATTTTTTTTCATCTTATTTATATTTTTAAAATTGAACACTTGCTCCAAAAGAAACTGTCTTTGGATTTGGGTAATTAGTAACTGATAATGCAGTTCTAGCTTCAGGATCAAATCCTCTCCATTTAGTCCAAGTCAACATGTTTTCTGCTTGTGCATAAACTCTTAAACTACTCATAAAAGTACCTTTTAAGAAAGAAGCTGGGAAATTATAACCAACAGAAACATTTTTAAGACGTAAAAAAGAAGCATCTTTTAAATAACGGTCAGAATCAGCATCTAAAGATGTATTTGAAGCTGTAAGTGATGGGAAATTTGTTGGATTTTCAGCAGTCCAAGCATTTAATAAATCAGAAGATAAATTATCATCTCCAATTTGATTTACATCGTAAGCCCATCTTAACTGATTATCAATTCTCCACACATCGTAAGCCCAAGAAAATAATGCATCAGCAAAGAAACCTTTGTAAGATGAGTTAAATCCAAAACCTCCTGTATATACAGGAATAATAGATTTACCAGTAAATCTTCTATCTGCAACTTGGTCTGGAGTTTCTGTTAATTGATCGTTTGCATCTAAATACAATAAATTACCATTGTTTTGATTAACACCAACATAAGGAATCAAGTTCCACTCATATATCATTTGACCGTTTGAGTTTACTAAATTCTGAGATAAATCAGCATCTACAACATCAACTACTTTAGATTTATTGTATGCACCATTTGCGAATACATTAAAATTAAACCCGTCAACATTAAATAATTTATATTTTAAACTAAGTTCGATACCTCTGTTAGATATTTCACCATTATTTGCAACTTGACTAAATAAACTTGTAGCAGCTGAAGTATTATCACTTGAGAATAATCTACTTGTAGACTTATCATAAACATCAACATTACCTCTTAACCTAGAATTTAAAACTTCAAAATCAATACCAACGTTTGTTTGGTTAATTTCTTCCCACTGTAAAGTTGTATTTGCAATTTGACTTACAAAAACTCCTTGTTGATTATTATATCCATTTCCAGAACCAATTAAATCTCTAACAATATCGTTTGCAGTAAATAAAGGGTTAACTCCAGATGCAGAAGCAATAATATTTTGGTTACCTTGAGTTCCAATAGAAGCTCTTAATTTAAGCATGTTAAATGCAGAACCTTCCATAAAACTTTCTTTATCAATATTCCATCTACCAGAAGCAGACCAGAAAGTACCCCATTTTTTATCATCTACGAAACGGTAAGTAGCATCTCTTCTAACAACACCACTAAATCCAAAACGCTCATTATAATCGTAATCAAGAGTTGCAAAATAAGATAAAGTACCTGCATTAATTTCAGACGCACTTACAGATGGTAAAAATGAATTAGGATTAGCTGGATTAAACGCAACATAACCTGTACCAGCACCTGGTACGTATGTTAATGGATTTAAACCATTTTGTCTTTGAAATTTAGTTTTACGGTGAGATTTAACATATTCAAAATAAACACCAGCGTCTAATGTATGAACATCTTTATATACTTTACTGTAATTTAAATTCATAATGTTTGTAAAAGTAAAGTCCTTTACAGTTGACATATCTTCAAAACCACCAAACTCTTCACCTCTAATATTCTTAACTACTATAGCTAAGTAAGATTGAGGAGCACGTGCAAAAACACCGTCATTTTGTTTATAATCAACACCAAATTTATTACCAAGAGTAATATCCTTAGTTATTTTGTAGTTAGCAAATGCAGAAGCTAATAAATTAGACTCTGTAAAATAACTTGGAAGACTTCCCTCTCTTAAAATATCAGCTAATACGTATGTATCATTAGAACCTGCAAAGTTTGTTCCAATTGCATCTACTAATTCTTGACCTGAATTATATATACCTGCTTCAGAGTATGGTAAACCCATTATACTTCCGTGAAGAGGATTTTGAATTGTATTGTTATTAACACCAGAATTTGTTTCTTGGTTTAATTGATTTCTTTTAGAATAACCAACCGTAGTATTTACACCATAGTTAAATTTTTCATTTGTAGATTTTCCACTTAAGTTATTTCTTAATGTAAAACGTTGGAAATCAGTAGTTGGAACCATACCATCTTGGTTAAAATAACCTAAAGAAGTATAGTTACTCGTATTGGTACTAGAAGAACTAACAGCTAAATTGTGCTGTTGTGTTAAACCAATTCTGAAAAATTCATCTCTCCAATCAGTATCTATATTCCAAGCAGCAATTTCAGCGTCAGTAAGGGTTGATCCTAAACCTGCACCATAAGTTTTCTCTAAAGTAAGCGCTTGTTTAGCATTCATCATACCATACTTGTTTTCTGGTATAGAATTTATACCTGTAATAGCATCGTATGCGAATTTAACACCACCCCCTGCATTAAATGAAGCGGATTTGGTTTTAATTACAAAAACTCCATTTGCACCTTTATTACCGTAGATAGAAGTTGCAGCAGCATCTCTTAATAAAGTAACTGATTCAAAATCATTTTGATTCAAGTTTCTAAATTGATTACCTGCAATTGGAACACCATCAATTACAATTAAAGGATCTGTAGACCCAGATAAAGATGAAATACCTCTAACAATTGCATCCAACTTAGAAGAACCTGGTGAACCAGAACTAGAAGCGATTGAAGCTCCTGGCGTACTACCTTGTAAAGACGACATAAAAGAAGCATTTGGTCTGTTTTGTAAAACCTCAGCATCAATTGTGGTAGCAGCTACCATAGATTGCGCTTTAGTTCTAGTTCTGTCATAACCTTCAGCAACTAAAACAACTTCAGCAGCATTAACAACATCAGCTTTCATTGCTACATTAATTGTACTAGAAGTACCTACTGTAACCGATTGCGTTTTCATACCTAAATACGAAAATTCAAGTACATCTCCTTGAGAAGCCTTGATGATAAATTTACCATCAAAATCCGTATTAGTACCGTTTTTTGTGCCTTTCACAACAACATTAGCACCTACTACAGGCCCAACCTCATCTGTAACAACACCCGTAATTGTTTTCCCTTGTGAAAAAGAAAACTGAACAATAAGCATTAGTACAAATGCTAATTTCCATTTAAACTTTGATCTCATATTTGTTTTAATTTTTTGTTAAAAGACAAAATTGGTAATTATTTTTCAATAAAACAAACTTTCAAAACTTTAATTTAATTTAATTTTCACATTATTTTATTAAATAATTAACAACAAATCAACTTAAAAAGAGTTATTAAAAGAATTCTTACTTTAAATTTAAAAAGTTGCCGAATTAAACTTTTTTATATAATTAAGATACACAAACACTCAAAAGGTTGCGCAAAATCACTAAAAAAAGTATTTTTGAACAAACATTTAAGCATGCTATTAAATCATTTTAAATACAAAAAACTAGAAGCTGGCACAGACGAAGCCGGCAGAGGCTGTTTAGCTGGCCCAGTAACTGCCGCTGCAGTTATTCTGCCAGTTTATTTTAAAAATAATATTTTAAACGATTCTAAAAAACTAACCGAATTAAAAAGAGAACTTTTAAAACCTATTATTGAAGAAGAAGCGATTTGTTTTGCAGTTACGCATTTGTACCCAAAAGAAATTGATAAAATAAACATTTTAAACGCATCTATAAAAGCCATGCAAGAAAGCGTTTTAAAACTTAATCCTTTACCTATATATATAATAGTAGATGGAAATCGTTTTAAACCTGTAAATGATATTCC
>CBFIIG010000053.1:0-354 GCA_965662615.1 Flavobacterium sp. | reverse complement strand
AATTAAAGGAGATGGAAAATATTTAAGTATTGCTGCAGCGTCGGTTTTAGCAAAAACCTACAGAGATGAATATATGAACACAATTCATGAAGAGTTTCCTATGTACAATTGGAAACAAAACAAAGGCTACCCAACCAAAGAACACAGAGCAGCTATTAAAAAATATGGCCCGTGTAAATACCACCGCATGAGTTTTAAATTACTACCCGATCAATTGGAACTTGATTTATAGAGAATTAAACATACTCTGCCTCAAAAAGAACAGATAACTGTTTTAAAATTTTTTCTTTTAAAATTTGCTCATCTACTTTTTCAACACCTAATTCTACTTGCATAGAGGTAACTGCTTTACCA
>CBFIIG010000052.1:0-12032 GCA_965662615.1 Flavobacterium sp. | reverse complement strand
ATAGTATGCATTAATGGTCCACCTTGGTTACCTGGGAAAACCGACATATCTAACACGTGTGACATCATTCTAATTTCACCTTTTGGTGTTTTTAATCCCCATGGGTTTTCAAAATCTTTCCCCATCATAATCATTCCCCCTCTTGGTCCACGTAATGTTTTATGAGTTGTAGTGGTTAAAATATGACAATGCGGAACTGGATCATTTAAAAGTCCTTTGGCAATTAAACCCGAAGGATGAGAAATATCCCCCATTAAAAGAGCACCTACTTTATCTGCTATGGCTCTAAAGCGAGCAAAATCCATATCGCGAGAATAAGCCGAAGCTCCAGCAATAATTAATTTTGGTTTTGCTTCTAAAGCAATTTCCTCTATTTTATCGTAATTTAATACGCCCGTTTCTTCTTCTACTCCATAAAAAACAGGATTATATAACTTACCCGAAAAGTTTACAGGCGAACCATGAGTTAAGTGCCCACCATGTGCTAAATCGAAACCTAAAATGGTATCACCCGGATTTAAACAAACCGAAAGTACAGCTGTATTTGCTTGCGAACCCGAATGTGGTTGCACATTCACATATTCTACGTTAAACAATTCTTTAGCTCTATCTCTAGCTATGTCTTCAACAATATCTACAACTTCACAACCACCATAGTAACGTTTACCAGGATAGCCTTCGGCGTATTTATTAGTTAAAACAGAACCTGAAGCTTCCATAACTTGTTCACTTACAAAATTTTCAGATGCTATTAATTCTAAACCGTGCTGTTGGCGGTCTTTTTCGTCTAAAATGAGGTCAAATATTTGTTCGTCGCGTTGCATATGATTAAAAGGTTGTTATTATTTCCACAAAATTACGAAAAAAGGTTTGTTAAATAAGTAGTATCCTTTATATTTGAATATAATTTTATAAACATTTTAATAACATAAATATATGCCGAATTTTGCCAACGACCCAACCAGAAAAACATGGTTAAATGTTCCCGAAAAAAGTGATTTCCCAATACAAAACATTCCTTTTGGTGTTTTTATAACTAAAGAAGACGTAATAACTATTGGTACTCGAATAGGCGATTATGCTATTGATATGGGTGCGTTACAACAATTAGGATATTTTGATGGTATTGAACTTACCGACGATATGTTTATGCAAGATACCTTAAACGATTTTATATCGGATGGTAAAAAAACGTGGCGTTTGGTGCGTAATCGTTTGGCACAGATTTTTGACGAAAACAACCCAAAATTAAGAGATAACGCAAAGCATAGAGATGTTGTTATTTTTGAAATGGCAGATGTAGAGATGTTATTACCTGTTCAAATTGGCGATTATACCGATTTTTATTCAAGTAAAGAGCATGCTACTAATGTGGGTAAAATGTTTAGAGATCCAAAAAATGCTTTATTACCAAACTGGCTACATATACCTGTTGGTTACCATGGAAGAAGTTCTACAATTGTGCCAAGTGGCGTTCCGGTAAGAAGACCTAACGGCCAAACCATGCCAGCAGATGCTACAGAGCCTGTTTTTGGACCTAGTAGATTGGTTGATTTTGAATTAGAAACCGCTTTTATTACCACCGATGCAAATGTAATGGGAGAACCTATCCCTGTTGACGAAGCTGAAGATTATATTTTTGGTATGGTTTTATTTAACGACTGGTCTGCACGTGACATTCAAAAATGGGAATATGTACCATTAGGTCCGTTTTTAGCTAAAAACTTTGCTTCATCTATATCACCATGGATAGTTACTATGGATGCTTTAATGCCATTTAAAACAGAAAGTCCAGAGCAATCTCCTACTCCATTACCTTACTTACAGCAAAAAAACAAAACTACTTTCGATATTAATTTACAAATTGGTATCGCTCCAGAAGGTGCAGCAGAAACAGTGGTTTCGCGTACCAATTTTAAATATATGTATTGGACTATGGCTCAGCAATTAGCACACCATACAGTAAACGGCTGTAGAGTAAATAGTGGCGACATGATGGGTAGCGGTACCATATCTGGGAGTACACCAGATAGTTTTGGCTCAATGCTAGAATTAACTTGGGGCGGAAAAAACCCAATTAAATTAAACGATGGTAGTGAACGTAAATTTATACAAGATGGTGATACCGTAACTATAAAAGGATATTGTGAAAACGAATCGGTTCGTATTGGTTTTGGCGAATGTTCTAGCAAACTTTTACCTGTTTATCAGAAAAAATAAGTTTTAAAGTAAAATCAAAAAAATATTATGAAAAAATTAATTTTAATATTCGCCTTATTCACGCTTTTTAGCTGTGATAATGAAACAGCAGTTATAGAAACACCCGAAGAAAATAATACTATTTTAGGCAGATGGCATTTGGTAGGTTTTGAACAAACTGTAATGTATGATTTTAAAGCAGAATTTAGACATACAATTTATGCAACAAATGGTACTTTTGGACCTACCGAAACCAATGCAATACCTAATCCAAATCCTTGGCATATAGAAGACAACAAATTAATCATCGATCATTTTTTTGATAATATCTCTTCTAATGCATTAAACTTTAAATGCAGTGGAAATGTGGTTGAACTTTTAGAAGATGACGGTACAGTAAATTCTACTTTATTTAGAGAAGGTTTTGATTATGCAACTTGCAATTAAAAACATATATTTTTATATTTATTAAAAGGGACTTGTTCCCTTTTTTTGTGGAATAAAGTCAAATGTTTTTATTATTTTTAGCACTTATTTGAAAAACATTTTTTTAGCCCAGATAGAAACGGCATCCTTTTTGTTTTTCATAAAAACAAAAAGATATAGTGGATAGCTGGAAATAGCTCCTCATTATAAGTAGAAACTTTAAAAATACGCATTATGAAAAAAATTACTTTACTCTTTATCGCTACTTTAATTATGAGTTGTAGCGGCGCTAAGCAGGTGGAGAAAATGCTAAATTCTGGCGATTATGATGGGGCAATTTATAAAGCTACAAAAGAACTTAGAACAAAAAAAGACTCAAAAGGGAATCAGAAATATGTGTATTTATTAGAACATGCGTTCGCTAAGGCAAAAGAGCGTGACGAAGCGCGTATTGCCCAGTTAAAGCTAGAAAGAAACCCCGCAAACTACGAGGCTATTTTTAAACTTTATAACAAAATGCACGATAGGCAAGAGCGTATAAAACCACTTACTCCGCTTCCGTTATTGGAAGAAGGCAGAGATGCTTACTTCCCATTTGATAATTATGCGAGCAACATAACCAACAGTAAAAGTGATTTGTTGGGTTATTTGTATGATAATGCAAAAAAGCTTATGAAGAGCAGCAATAAAATGGACTTTAGACAGGCGTATGACGATTTGCTTTATTTAGATGATTTGAGTCCGAATTACAAAGACGTGCGTGCCTTGGCAGACGAGGCGCAGTTTAACGGAACTGATTTTGTTTATGTGGCTACTGCAAACCAAACTAATATGATTATTCCTGCGCGTTTGCAAAACGATTTGCTAGACATGAGCACTTATGGTTTAAATGATAAATGGATACAATACCATAACAACAAACTACCCGACTTAACTTACGATTATAATTTGTTAGTTAATTTTAGAGATATTTTAATTTCACCAGAACAAGTGCGTGAAAAGCAATTTATTAAAGAAAAACAAATTAAAGACGGTACTAAAACGCTTTTAAACAGTGCTGGGCAAGTGGTAAAAGACAGTTTGGGAAATGCTATACAGGTTGATAATTTTAAAACGGTGTCGGTTTCTATTTATGAGTTTACTCAGTTTAAAAGCTGTACTGTAACTGCTAAAGTTGATTATATAAATGCAAGAAGTGGGCAATTAATGGAAACGTTCCCAATAAATAGTGAATTTATTTTTGAGCATATCTATGCCAATTATAACGGAAATAAATTAGCCGTTGAGGAAAGCTATTATCCATATTTTGACCAAAGAGCGGTTCCTTTTCCGTCTAACGAACAAATGGTTTATGATACAGGTGAAGACTTAAAAATGAAGCTAAAAGCTATTATTAGTCGAAATAGAATTGCACCCAATTCCAGTTCGGGATTTGTACGATAAGTATTTTTAAAGACCTTTTTAGTATTAAAAAGGTCTTTTGTTTTTAATTAACAACTGTAGTATTGCAGATAATGGCTTGTTTTTTTATCTTTGATAAAAAATAAAACAGTATGAAAAAATTAGCCTTATTAAGTGTGGTTTTTGCTTCTTTATGGAGTTGTAAAAACGAAGATAAAAAAGATGCAGTTGAAGAAGTTAAAACTACTACAGAAATTCCTGTTGGCGACTTAACCGTAGTTGAAGATTCTACAAAAGTGAATTGGACAGGCTTTAAAACTACCGAAAAGGTAGGTGTTACAGGAACTTTTACAAAATTAAAATTAGAAGGGTTACAAGCTGGCAATACGCCAGAAGAAATTTTAGAAGGAGCTCATGCAAAAATGACCACAGCAAGTTTATCGTCAAATAATGAAGTGCGTGACGGAAAATTGAAAAACATATTTTTTGGAGCTATGCAAAATACTGAGCTTATAGATGTTATTTTTAATTTTAGAGGAGAAAAACTATTTACAACCGTTACAATGAATGGTGTTACTAAAGAATTAGAAGCACAATATACTGTAGAGAACAATATTTTAAAATTAAACACCGAACTTTTAATTGGTGACTTTGGCGCTCAAGCAGCTTTAGATAAAATACATGAGGCATGTTACGACCTGCATAAAGGCGCAGATGGTGTGAGCAAAACTTGGGATACCGTAACTGTTACTGGTGAAGTACATTTTATGGTTAGTAAATAATAAAAACTTGAAGACTTTTGAAAATTAAAAAGATTAAATGCTACTTTTTTTATACTGATTTCAAATTATATGAATAAAAAATCGCCCAAGGGCGATTTTTTTTATCTCTCTAAAACAGCTTTAGCCAATTCAAAATCGGACGGTAAAAGCAAAACATCTACCGACTCGCTTATGGTACCAAAACCAGCCATAGTAGCAGAGTTAATGTTGTTTTTAATAATATACTGTATGCCTGCAGCATCTAGTTTAGATTGCATGGCTTGCACTTCTATAAGTGAACCTGAAAAAAATACGTTGTGGTCTTCCATAATAGTTTATTTTATATCTAAAGATACAAATAAAAAACTACTTATTCAACTTCAATAAACTCAGGTTCTATTAAAATACGGTCTGCCATAACTTCTACTTTTTCTGTTACTTCGTTGCAAAAGAAAATACGTTGTGCTTTACCAATACTTTCAGACAAGCGGTAAATAATTAAATCCATTCGGCTTTTAAACAAAATATCGGCGTCATCTACATAAATTTGTTGCAATTGGTTAACATCATAACCCGCAGTAGAAAATAAAAAATTTAATTTGTTTGGTGTTCCAATTAAAACATCTATTCCTTCCGAAATTTCGTTTTTATCTTCGTCGCCATCTGTTTTTTCGTGAACTCCATAAGCTCTAATGTTATTTTGCTTACCTAAAACATTAAAAAGCTGCACCATTTCTAATACTTGTGGCTTGTCTTGCACCATAATTAAAACACGTGGCGATTGCTCAAAAGGTTTTTTTAATTTTTGAATGGCGTTTATAACTATTGTAGTGGTTTTACCCGATTTTTTTGGGCTAGCGACAACCGCATCTACACCACTTTTTATTCGAGAAAAAGCCTGCAACTGCAACTCGTTAACTGTTGTTAACTTGTTATATACTAATGAATCTTTTAAACTTTCGTCAATTTTTTTTAATTCCATATTTTTATTTTGATGCAAATAATTGGACATCTTCTGCAGAAATTTCTGCACCACCTAAAATCATTAAACGCTCTATTACGTTTCTTAATTCTCTAATGTTTCCTGTCCAATTGTACTCTTGTAAAAGAGCGATTGCTTTGGGGTTTATTTCTTTTACGGGCATTCCTTGTTCGGTTGCAATTTTATTTAAAAAATGCTCAATTAACAACGGAATATCATCTCTTCTGTCATTTAAAGCGGGAACTTTTATCAATATTACTGCCAATCTGTGGTAAAGGTCTTCTCTAAAACGACCTTCGGCAATTTCTTGGGTTAAGTTTTTGTTTGTTGCAGCAATTACACGCACATCTACTTTTATATCTTTATCGCTTCCTACCCTTGCGATTCTACTTTCTTGCAAAGCACGTAATACTTTGGCTTGCGCCGAAAGTGACATATCACCTATTTCATCTAAAAAGATGGTTCCTTTGTGTGCGGCTTCAAACTTACCTGCACGGTCTTTTATAGCCGATGTAAAAGCACCTTTTACATGACCAAAAAGTTCACTTTCTATTAACTCACTTGGTATAGCCGCACAGTTAACTTCTACTAAAGGCTGGCTGTTTCTATTACTTTTTTCGTGTAATTGATGCGCAACTAACTCTTTACCTGTTCCGTTTGGGCCTGTTATTAAAACCCTGGCATCGGTATCGGCAACCTTATCAATCATCATTTTAATATGATTAATAGGTTCGCTTTCACCAATAATTTGATAGTTCTTACTGACCTTCTTTTTTAGTTTTATATTTTCAGTTACCAGTTGCGTTCTATCTAAAGCAATACGAACGGTGTTTAGTAAACGGTTTAAATCGGGTGGTTTAGAAATATAGTCAAAAGCACCTAAACGCATGGTATTTACAGCTGTTTCTAAATCGCCATGCCCCGATATCATTACCATAGGCACTTCTGGTTTTATTTTTTTTGTAGCTTCTAAAACCTCAACTCCGTCCATTTTTGGCATTTTTATGTCACACAAAACCAAATCGTAATCTTCGTTTTTAATCATTTCCATTCCTGCCAAACCATCTTCAGCTTCCTGCACTTCGTACGTGTCGTTTTCTTCGGAAATAATTTTAGAAAGCACTCTTCTAATTGCGGCTTCGTCTTCTATAATTAAAATTTTAGGCATAACTTTATTTTGTAATTAAGTGTAAATCGCGTTGTGGGAACGGTATAGTAACGTTGTTCTCTCTAAACTTTTTATCGATTAAAAAACGCATGTCGCTTTGTATTCTAGGACTCATCATTCCGTTTGAAACATAAAAGTAAACAGAAAAATTAAGTGACGAGTCGGCGAAATCTTCAAAAAGTACAGATATTTCTAAATTATTTACAATACCGTCCACTTCTTTTGCGCAAGAAATTAAAATATCTTTTACCAATTGCGTATCCGAACCATAAGCAACACCTACTGTAACTTGCTCTCTGTTTGTAGTTGTATTTTGTGTCCAGTTAAAAAGCGTGTCGCTCATAAACTTATGATTTGGTATAATCATAACCCTGTCGTTTCTGGTGACAACACGTGTTGTACGAAGTTTAATTTCGGTTACCTTACCTACTTTTCCGTCAACTTCTACAATATCGCCTACATGAAGAGATTGGTCTAAAATCATTAAAATCCCCGAAATAATATCTTGAAAAAACTCTTGCAAAGCAAAACCTAAACCAACGAATAATGCAGCAGATGCAGTTAAAAACACAGTAATATCTACTCCAGAAGATTTAAGCGTAAACATAAATACAAACACATAAACGATGTATTTTATAAACTGAAAAATACTAATGAATTTATTTTTGTCTTCTAATGGAAGTTTTTGAGTTACAACTTTTCGAATAAATTTTAAAATATAGCCCGTAGAAATCAATACAAACACTAACAGAATTAAATTAAATACTGTAAAATGCATTTTAGCATAAGGTAAAAGATTATAAGATAGTAAGTTTTTTATTTCGTCCATATATTAATATTTTAACCATTTATAAAGCTCTTTCCACGTTGGTTTTTTACCGTGCATTAAAATACCAATACGGTATATTTTTGCAGCCATCCAAACGACTAAACCAAAAGAAGCATAAAGTATAGCAATAGAAAGTATTAATTGCCAAATAGGTACCCCAAACGGAATACGCATAAGCATAACTATTGGCGAAGTTAAAGGAATAAACGAGAATATTGTAGCAACGGTGCCATGTGGGTCGTTAATTACGGTGAAAAAACCAATATATACTCCTAACATTAAAGGCATAATAATAGGCAAAAGAAATTGTTGCGAGTCGGTTTCAGAATCTACAGCCGCACCAATAGCAGCATAAAAAGAACTGTACAAAAAGTACCCTCCAATAAAATAAATAAGTAATGAAACAAACAAAGTACCTAACGGCAATTGAGCAATTTCTAACAAATACATTTGAAGTTTTTGCATACCATCTGTAGGTACATTAGCTGCCATATCGCCTGTTACAGTACTAGAAGCACCCATTTGTAAACCAAAATAATTGGTAACTACAAAAAATAAAATTCCGCCTACTAATGCCCAAATTACAAATTGCAAAATACCAGCTAATGAGTTGCCTATAATTTTACCCATCATTAACTGAAAAGGTTTTACCGACGAAATAATAATTTCTATTATTCGGCTTGTTTTTTCTTCAATAACTGAACGCATTACAAAATTTCCGTAAATAATTATAAACATCATAATTAAATAACCACAAGCACCACCAATAGCAACTTTAATTTCGTTGATCCCTTTTAAAGATTCTTCACCCGAAAATTTCTCTAGTTTTAATGAAGCATCTACTTGTGCTTGCTCAATTTTTTTATAATCGAAACCCAGTTTAACAAGGCTATCATTGGTTAATAAGGCATCAATTTTGTTTTCTACTTCCGAAATAAATTCAATGCTTGGGCTATCTTCCGAAACATAAGTTACTTTAGCTTTTAGTTCTTGTACATCTGTTGTTTTTGGCACATATAATAAGCCGTCTAAACCACTTTCGGCAGAATCTTTAGCCGTTTCAAAGTCTAAAGCATTTAAGTTATAATATATGTACTCTTTATCGTTTTCAAACTGACTTAAAAGCACGTTTTCAGTGTCTAAAATTCCAATCTTGGTTTTAGTATCTTTATTCATATTAGCTAAAAAACCAATAAAAACTCCCATTCCAACAAAAAGCAACGGACTTAAAAACGTCATTATGATAAATGATTTATTGCGCACTTTAGCAATAAACTCCCTTCTTATTATTAAATTTAATTTACTCATTTTAGATGTTTTTAGCTTACAGATTGAATAAAAATATCGTTTATCGTAGGTACATTTTCTTCAAAATGAGTTAACATTCCTTTTTGCATTAACAATTGTAACAAATCATTAGATGTATTTCCGTTTAAGTCAATCTCTAACTGTAAATCTTTATTTAACGATTTAAACGAAGTATTGGCTACTTTATATTTTTGTGTTAGCTGATACATTAAACTTTCAACGTCTTGAGAAATTACACCTACTTTAAACTTATGCGTTCTAAACTGACGTTTTACTTCATCAATTTTACCTTCAATTAATTTATTAGATTTATGTATTAATGCAATGTGATCACACATTTCTTCTACACTTTCCATGCGGTGCGTAGAAAATATTATAGAAGAACCTTCTTTAGAAAGTTGTATAATTTCGTCTTTAATTAAGTTAGCATTTACTGGGTCAAAACCAGAGAACGGTTCATCGAAAATTAACAATTTAGGCTTGTGTAAAACCGTTACAATAAATTGCACTTTTTGCGCCATTCCTTTGCTTAGCTCCTGAATTTTTTTGTTCCACCAGCTAGTAATCCCAAATTTCTCAAACCAATAATCCAATTGTTTTTTAGCTTCGGCTTTTGTCATGCCTTTTAACTGGGCTAAATACAAGCATTGTTCACCTACTTTCATGGATTTATATAATCCTCGCTCTTCGGGCATATAACCAATTTGCGAAATATGCTTTTGCGCTAATTTTTCTCCGTTTATTAAAACCGAGCCCGAATCGGGCATAGTAATTTGATTAATTATACGAATAAGCGAGGTTTTTCCAGCTCCATTTGGCCCTAATAATCCATAAACAGCACCTTCTGGCACCGATAAAGAAACTCCATTTAAAGCCGTAAAATCACCGTATTGTTTAGTAATATTCTGAATTTCGAGTATTGAATTCATTTTAAAAAATTTATTTTCAAAGATAGAAAAAATAGACTGTAAATACTGCTTTTAACAAAAAACCCACCCTAAAACTTAGGATGGGAAAATTGCTATGAAAAAGATTTTATCAATTATTTCTAATATGATAAAAACCAAATTTATATAAAAAATATTACTTATGAAAACATATCTTTCACTTTTTCAAAAAAAGATTTGTCAGATTTCTCTGGATTAGGCGAAAAATTATCATCATCAATCATTTTTTCAAAAAACTCTTTTTGTTCTTTGTTAAGTGTTTTCGGTGTCCAAACATTTACGTGAACCAATAAATCCCCGTTTCCGTATGCGTTTATACTTGGAATTCCTTTTCCTTTTAAACGTAGTATTTTACCCGATTGAATTCCTTCGTCTAATTTTATACGCACTTTACCTGTTACGGTGTCAATTTCTTTAGCCGTTCCTAAAGCAGCCTCAGAAAAACTGATGTAAAGGTCTAAATGTAAATTTTCACCTTCGCGTTTTAATGTTTCGTGCTCTAACTCTTCAATAACAACAATTAAATCTCCCGATACAGAGCTTGTACCCGGTGCTTCGTTTCCTTTACCACTAACTTTAAGTTGCATGGAATCTACAACACCTGCAGGAATTTTTATTGAAACCGTATCTTCGGTTAAAATCATACCTTGGCTATCGGCATCGTTTGGTTTTTTGTCTAAAGTTTGTCCAGCTCCACCACAGGCACTACATGTAGTTGCCGACTGCATTCTACCTAAAATAGTATTGGTTACACGCATCACTTGCCCTTGTCCGTTACATGTAGAACAAGTTCTGTAAGTTACACCAGCAGCTTTTACTTTTCGTTTTACTTTTACTTTTTTCTCTACTCCGTTGGCAATTTCTTCTAGTGTTAAACGCACCTTTATTCTAAGGTTACTACCTTTAACACGTCTTTGGCCTCCGCCACCACCGAAACCACCAAAGCCGCCACCGCCGCCAAATGCACTCCCAAAAATATCACCAAATTGGCTAAATATGTCGTCCATATTATTAAAACCACCTCCACCACCGCCAGCACCTTCAAATGCTTGGTGACCGTATTGGTCATAACGAGCCTTTTTTTGCGGATCGCTTAAAACTTCGTAAGCTTCTGCTGCCGTTTTAAAGTTTTCCTCTGCCGTAGCATCGCCTGGGTTTTTATCTGGGTGATATTGAATCGCTTTTTTTCTGTATGCTTTTTTAATTTCGCTTTCTGTAGCGCCTTTAGAAATGCCTAATACTTCGTAAAAATCTTTTTTCATCTTGGTGTTGTTTGTAATTTAAAAATGGATTAGCTACCTAAAACTACTTTAGGAAAACGAATAATTTTGTCTCCTAATTTATATCCTTTTTCTATTACGTCAATAATTTTACCTTTCAACTTGGCAGATGGAGCAGGTATTTGTGTAATCGCTTCTGCAAAATCGGCATCAAAAGCATCACCTTTTTTAACATCGACTTGCTCCAAACCTTTAGAAACTAAAGTAGCTTTTAACTTGTCATGTATTAAAGTTACACCTTTAATTACTTCTTTATTTTCTGACTTTGCAATTTCTACAGCTGCTCTATCAAAATCATCTAAAACAGGCAATAAAGCTTGTAAAACCTCTTGGTTAGCGGTTTTAAACAAATCTATACGCTCTTTAGATGTTCTCTTTTTATAATTTTCGAACTCAGCAAACAAACGCAAAAACTTATCTTTCTCGTTAGTTAAATCCAATTGTAATTGCTCTTCTACTGACAATTCAATAACTTCCTCCTTTACTTCTTCTGATTGATTTTCAACTGTTTGGTTATCCAATACGGTTTCGTTATCTGTATGTTCTGTATTTTCTTGACTCATTTTTAATGTATTTTTAACTCATATACATTTAGCAAAACTATTGCCAAAATACTAAAAGTGCCAAATTGTCATTTTAGTATATGTTTTAAAATCTTCTTATTATATTTGTATCTAACTTAAAATTAAAAAATATGAAAAATAAATTAGCTCTTTTAGCTCTTTCTGCTG
>CBFIIG010000051.1:0-12032 GCA_965662615.1 Flavobacterium sp. | reverse complement strand
TGTAATAGTTATAGGTCTTTTATTTGCTAATTTCTCTGCAAAAAAGAATCCTGAAGGCTGGGGAGCTATGCAATATCCTCAATTGGTTTTAGGAATGTTAGCCATATTTACTTATGTGGGTGTGGAAGTTGCCATTGGAAGTAATTTAGGTGAATTACTTAAATTAGAAAGTTTTGGAGGTTTGCAATCTTCCCAAATTGCACCTTATATTTCTATGTATTGGGGTAGTTTAATGATTGGTCGTTGGGCAGGTGCTATTAGCGCTTTTAGTTTAAAAAGCAATTTAAAATCGGTTTTATTAATTGCAATTCCGTTAGTAGCTTTTGCAATTATTATAGGTTTAAATGTGGTATCGGGTAAAGACATGAGTGCCTTGTATTATTACGTAATATGTGTTTTTATACAAATTGGCGCTTTCTTTTTAAGCAAAGACAAACCAGCAAGAACCTTAATAATTTTCGGTTTATTTGGTGTTGCAGCAATGGTAGTTGGAATGATGACAACTGGAGATATTGCAATTTTTGCTTTTCTTTCGGGCGGTTTAGCATGTAGTATTATGTGGCCATCTATTTTTAGTTTGTCAATTATTGGATTAGGCAAATACACCAGTCAAGGCTCTGCATTTTTAGTTATGATGATTTTAGGAGGAGGAATTATTCCGCCTTTACAAGGTAAATTAGCCGATATAATTGGAATTCATCAATCGTATATTATTGCTGTAATTTGTTTTGTTTATTTAACGCTTTTTGCTGTTTTAGTGAAACAAATTTTAAAGAAACAAAATATTAATGTAGATGAAATAGAAGCGGAAGGAGCACACTAATAACTGTGTTTTATAACGCTATAATAAAAATCATTTCAAAGTCTGTTTGCATTGTAAGCAGACTTTGTATTTTTGTATAAAATGTAAAATCATGAAAATAGTAGTTTCTCCAGCAAAATCTTTAATAACCGAAGGCGATTGGTCTAAATGCAATGCAACTCAGCCCGTTTTTATAGAAAAAACAGTAGAAATACAAAAGCATCTTAAAAAATATAAGCCAAAAGAGTTAATGGATTTAATGCATATTTCGCAAAATTTAGCCGATTTAAATTGGCAGCGCAACCAAGATTGGAGCGTTCCTTTTACGGAAACAAATGCAAGACCTGCACTTTTTACTTTCGATGGTGATGTATATACAGGAATAGATGCGAATACCATTCCTTCTTCAGATTATGATTTTTTACAAGACCGCTTGCGCATACTTTCGGGCTTGTATGGTATTTTAAAACCGTTTGACTTAATGCAGGCGTACCGTTTAGAAATGGGTACAAAAATGGCAATTGGTAAAAACAAAAATTTGTACGATTTCTGGAAAAAGCAATTGACCGAGGATTTAAATAAGGAGTTAAAAGACAATGAATTATTTATTAACTTAGCTAGTAACGAGTATTTTAAAGCCATAGATGTAAAAACACTTAAAGTACCAATTATTACTCCAGAATTTAAAGATTATAAAAACGATAAACTAAAAATAATTAGCTTTTTTGCAAAAAAGGCACGTGGTTTGATGGTACGCTATATAGTTGATAATAAAGTAGAAACCATTGAAGATTTAAAAAAGTTTAATTACGAAGGTTATGCCTTTGATGCTTCACTTTCTACAGCAACAAATTTAGTATTCACACGTTAAAACATTAAATTATGAAAACATTAAAATTAGTAGCTGCATTTGGGTTTATGGCTTTTAGCCTTACTTTATTTGCACAAGAAAAATCAAAAGCAACTTCAGAGTTAAGATCTAAAGCGTTAGATAAAAAAGCTGTTAGACAAGAAAAACTTGAAAACAGATTTGCCAAACTGGATAAAAACAAAGATGGTAAGTTAGATACGTCTGAATTTTTAGTTGCCAATGAAGAAAGAGTGAGTAAAAGAGATTTAGCTCTTACCGACAAAAAGAAAGAAAAAATTCATGCTAATTTTGCAAAATCAGATGCCAATAAAGATGGATTTTTAGACAAAGATGAATATGCTATTATGTTAACCAAAGCAGCTAAAATGAAGAAGAAAGTTAGAGCAAAAAGAGCTGCTGCTAAAGAAATTAAGTAATAATTCATTTAATAAGATACAAAAAAGTCGCTTTTTTAATTAAAAGCGACTTTTTTATGCTAATAATCATAATATTAGCTTTGTATATAAAAAATATAGTATTACTTTTGCAGTCCTTTACGAGCAATAAGAGTTTCCGTGAAGGTTTTAAACATATAAATGTAAATCACTTTTATACATTTAGCAGCAAGAAACTCACTAAATAGTATAGAATACAAATTTTTTATCAGCATGTCTGAAAATACACAAACACAAGAAGAGTTTTTAGCAGGTTTTAACTGGCACAATTACGAAGAAGGAATTGACGAAGTAGATCAAAAAAACTTACAAGAATTTGAAGATCTAGTATCGAAAACATTCATTTCTACAGACGATCAAGACGTAGTAGAAGGAGTAGTAGTTAGAATCACAGATAGAGATGCTATCGTTGATATCAACGCTAAGTCTGAAGGTGTTATTTCGTTAAACGAATTCCGTTACAATCCAAACTTAAAGGAAGGTGACAAAGTAGAAGTATTAATTGATGTTCGTGAGGACAAAACAGGTCAATTGGTATTATCTCACAGAAAAGCAAGAGTAATTAAAGCGTGGGACAGAGTAATTGCTGCCAACGAAACAGGTGAAATTGTTAATGGTTTTGTAAAATGCAGAACTAAAGGTGGTATGATTGTAGATGTATTCGGTATTGAAGCATTCTTACCAGGTTCACAAATTGATGTGAAGCCTATCCGTGATTACGATCAGTATGTAAATAAAACAATGGAATTTAAAGTTGTGAAAATTAATCACGAATTTAAAAACGTTGTCGTTTCTCACAAAGCGTTAATCGAAGCGGATATCGAAATCCAGAAAAAAGAAATCATTGGTCAATTAGAAAAAGGTCAAGTATTAGAAGGTATTGTGAAAAACATTACTTCTTACGGTGTATTCATCGATTTAGGAGGAGTAGATGGTTTAATCCACATTACAGATCTTTCTTGGTCTCGTATTAATCACCCAAGTGAAGTTTTAGAATTAGACCAAAAATTAAATGTTGTTATACTTGACTTTGATGACGAGAAAACAAGAATTCAATTAGGTTTAAAACAATTAAACGCTCACCCATGGGATGCTTTAGACACTAACTTAAATGTAGGTGATAAAGTAAAAGGTAAAGTAGTTGTTTTAGCAGATTACGGTGCTTTCATTGAAGTTGCAGAAGGAGTAGAAGGGTTAATTCACGTATCAGAAATGTCGTGGTCAACGCACTTACGTTCAGCGCAAGACTTTATGAAAGTTGGTGATGAAGTAGAAGCAGTTATTATTACTTTAGATAGAGAAGATCGTAAGATGTCATTAGGTATCAAACAATTATCTCAAGACCCTTGGACAGATATTACATCTAAATACCCAGTTGGTTCAACTCACAACGGTATCGTTCGTAACTTTACAAACTTTGGTGTATTTGTTGAATTAGAAGAAGGAATTGACGGATTAATTTATATCTCTGACCTTTCTTGGACTAAGAAAATCAAACACCCATCTGAATTTGTAACTGTTGGTGATAAATTAGATATTGTTGTTTTAGAGTTAGATGTTGAAGGACGTAAATTATCTTTAGGTCACAAACAAACTACAGACAACCCATGGGATAAATACGAAACTGCTTTTGCAGTAGGTACTGTTCACAATGGTGTTATTGCTGAGATAGTTGACAAAGGTGCAACTGTTGTTTACAATGACGATATTGTTGCGTTTATTCCAACTCGTCACTTAGAAAAAGAAGACGGAAGCAAAATCAAAAAAGGAGATGCAGCTGATTTTAAAATCATCGAATTCAACAAAGAATACAAAAGAGTAGTTGCTTCGCATACTGCAATCTTCCGTGAAGAAGAAGACAGAAATGTAAAAGCTGCTGAGAATAACTCAAACTCTTCTAATAACTCATCTTCTAATAATGTAGAAAAATCTACATTAGGTGATATTGATGCATTAGCAGAATTAAAGGCTAAAATGGAAAAAGGAGGAAACTAATTTTTTCTTAGCTTAAATTAATAAATCCCGCTTCCGCGGGATTTTTTATACCAAATTTTATACGTTGCTCGGATTTTTTTTAATCTAAAATTTTAATTATTTAATTTTAAAAAAAATAATAATGAGAACAGCAAAACAATGGTTTGAAGATTATGCGGTAAGTCATAAAAACCAAACCAATATTAACATACATTATATATGTGTACCGCTTATTTTTTTCAGTGTGGTTGGTTTATTAATGTCAATTCCTACTGAGTTTTTAAACTCAATTACGCCAATAGACAATCCATTAATTGTAAATTGGGCTTTTATAGCTGCTATTTTTGCTTTGTATTTCTACTTTAATTTGGGCTTTTCGTACGGATTAAAAATGTTAGCTTTCATGGCTTTAACTTTAGTTATAAACTATTATTTAAGTGAGTTTGTAAACCTTTTTTATACTTCTGTTTTTATATTTGTTATAGCTTGGATTGGACAATTCTACGGTCATAAAATAGAGGGTAAAAAGCCGTCATTTCTAAAAGATTTACAATTTTTATTAATTGGTCCATTATGGGTAATAGAAAAGTTGTCTCATAAATAGTAAAAAAAACATTCTTACTTATAAAATAAATAACTAAAGAATCTTTTTTAAAAGTTTAAAATATTTAAAAGGAGGATATTTAAAAGGTAAATCTATCCATGTTGGCATTTTTAAAACGGCTCTTTTATTGCTAAAAGCAATAAAGCTTTCGTAACCATGGTAATTTCCCATACCACTATTCCCAACACCACCAAAAGGCAAATTATGATTTCCAATATGCATTAATGTGTCGTTTATTGACACTCCCCCAGAAGAAGTTTTTGCAATAACATTTTCTGCATTTGTATTTTTTCCAAAATAGTACAAAGCCAGAGGTTTTTCATTTTCGTTTATATATGCTAAAACAGAATCTAATTTTGTAAAACTTAAAATAGGTAATATAGGACCAAAAATTTCTTCTTGCATTAGTTTACTATCTGTAGATATTGCATCTATAAGGGTTGGCTCAAAATAGTTATCATTCTCATTTGTTGATCCACCAAATAATATGTTTTCATTTTCAATTAAACCTTTAAGTCTTGTTAAAGCATTTTTATTTATAATTCTAGGGTAAAATTTATTGTTTTCAATAGTTTCACCGTACATTATTTTAATGTTTTCAATTAACTTTTGCACTAATTCGGTTTTACACTTTTCGTGAACAAATAAGTAATCTGGAGCAATGCAGGTTTGTCCTGCATTAATTAATTTCCCCCATATTATTCGTTTAGCGGCTAAATCTATATTTGCATCAATATCTACAATACACGGGCTTTTTCCTCCAAGTTCTAAAATTACGGGTATTAAATTTTCTGCTGCAGCCTTCATTACAATTTTGCCTAATTTCGGACTTCCAGTAAAAAATATTACATCAAAATGTTGAGCAAATAAAATGGTATTAGTTTCTTTTCCACCTTCAACAATACTAATGTATTTCGAATCGAAAGTAGATTGAATCATTTCAATCATAGCATTAGCAGTATGCGAAGCATCGGGTGAAGGTTTTAGTAAACTGCAACAACCCGCAGAAATTGCACCAACTAATGTATTTATTAATAATTGAAATGGATAATTCCAAGGTGCAATAATTAAAGCAACGCCTAAAGGTTCATATACAATTTTACTGCTCGAAGGAAGTAAATGAATAGGAGTAGGTACTCTTCTGGATTTCCCCCAAGTTTTTACCTTTTTAATATGATAATCAATTTCACTTAAAACAATACTTATTTCTGTTAAATACGCTTCTTCTTCCGATTTATGTAAATCTTTCCAAAGTGCATTTTCTATAGCTTTTTGATGTTTTAATATTGCCGATTTAAGTTTTTTTAATTGTAAAACCCTAAAATCAATGCTTTTTGTTTCGTTCGTAGCAAAGTATTCTTTGTGTTTAAGTAGCAGGTTTTCAATTACAATTGCATTGGTTTCTTTCATTCTATTTATAAGCTTGCTACAAATTCGTTAAATACTTTTTTGTGAAGTTCTAAATCAATATTTGGCGATAAAGATGCTCTAACAATATAATCTTTATCTCCTTCTTTGGTTGTGCCTTGTGTAGATGTCGCTGGAATTGTCCAGTAGCAACCTTTTAATTGACCATAACTTACACAAAATTTACTTTCGTTCGGAATCGATTTTATCATTAAATTAATTAATCGTAAGTTCAGCATCCTTTTATAATCTTCTTTTTCTTGTGCCGAATTACCTTTGGTAGGTAAATCCATTGAAAAAACAGAAGGTGTAAAACCTTCATTTGCCAACGCTTCGCTAACAAAATTAATTTTAGCAGTTGGTAAAACTTTTTCTATAAACGTTACAAAATCTCTAGTGTTTACATAAGCTTCCTTAATTCTTTGATTCATTGTAGGAAGCTGTTTTTCCAATATTTCATATTGCAAATCGGTGGCTTCATTGTCGCATAAATACAAATGAAGTTCAATTTTATCTATAATTGCATTGGTTTTGTAATTTCCAATACAATATCCAGAAGTACATTTACCAGCACTCGGAAATTTAGAGCCACTAGCAAACGAAATGGTTTTAATGTTTTCTAGTAATCCATTTTCTTTTACAAAAGAAACATTCGGACAAAATGTTTGATCTAATATAAAAACAGGTTCAACTGCTCTAATTCCATTTTTCGTAGTTCTTTCTTTACTTAAAGTATCCCTTAAAAACTCTAAATTAGGAACTTCTACCCTTGGGTTTGTTGGTATTTCGGCAATAATAAACGGAACAGCATCTTCTAAAGCAATTTTGCTTAAAACACGCTCTATACTTGTTGCCATATCGTTTTCACCATCTACAGCTAAATCAACTATTTCAATATTTTTTATAACCGCAGCAACTCTTCTGGCTTGGTCGTTTGTGCCTCCGTAGCAATTTGTAGGTACAATTATTTTTATGGTTTTCTCTTTATAATTTTCGTTTGCATATTCCACTAAGCCCATTAAAATGGCATATTGAATTGACAATCCGCTAGAAGCGACCAACGCTTTGGTAGAATTACCAGCAATTTTTTGAATTGATTTTACAACATTTAATTTTGAGCTTTCTGTGCTAAGAGCTAAAGTGTTTATTTTACTTTTTTCTATAATGTAATTTAAAGCAACTAAACAGTTTTGAGGTGTCATAGCAATAGATTCTCGTCTTCTTACGTGTTGAATTTCAGGTATAAAACTTTCGTTCTTTTCGCCGTTTACAAATAATACACTACCTAAGTTTTCATAAAATTGAACATAAAAATCTATTTCTTTTACAAATTTAAGTGCTTCAATTTCGGCAATCGAATCTATAAAAACAGTACTGCCATTATAAGATTTTACGTTTGAAATATTTGTAATTTTTTCAATTTCAAACGAATAGCCATACGTTTTTTCAATTTTCTCAAAATCAAAACATTCAGGAAGTTCATTACTATATAAGATTCTTGTTTTTTTATTGTCTAAAGCATTTTTACGTAAAATTGCCAAAACAGGCATTGTTCTGGAAGAAAAACAAATCACCTCATTTGGTGTTTTCTGATTTATTTTTGCCAAAACCCACTCCAAAACACAAGACAACGGATGTCCTAAACGAATATAATCGTATGCAGTTGGTAACGCATTTAAAGCATCTTTATGAGTGTTATTTTCGTTAAAAAGAAGTTCAAAGTGCTCTAAAAATTGACTTTTAGCTAATTTTTCTTCATATATGTCCAATCGATGCGTAGTTATTGTTAACCAATCGTTGGGCATGTTTTCAATTATTGTTTTTGTAAACGCTAAAATTTTATTCTCTTCCATAGTCAATTTTATTTTATCCAAAATCAGTTATTCAGACTTTTTTTGGCAACCCCCTTCGGGTCGCGTCATTCTCTTTATCTTTTGTTTCGCTACGCTACACAAAAGGATACCGCTGCTACCGCTCTTGCATTAAATGGTTTTAATAAACGTACTTCTTTTTTTAGTTACTTTAGCATCAAAGTTTTTCCATAAATTGTGAACTGCCTCGTTTTCATCTAACTCTGGAGTTCGTATGCATTTTGTAATTCCTTTGGCTTCGCAAATGGCATGCGCTTCATCAAAAATAATAGCAGTAACACCTTTGTTTTGGTATTCGGGTAATACACCAATTAAATAAAACACAACTTCTTTAGACTGTTTTTTTGCTTTTAGCATATGGTAAAATCCAAACGGGAATAGCTTTCCATTGGCTTTTTTAAGTGCTTGAGCAAAACCAGGCATTAAAATAGAAAAAGCCACCATATTGTCGTTTTCATCTAAAACAAACTTAATGTATTCAGGGTTTATAAAACTAATGTACTTTTTCTTGAAATAGGCTTTTTGCTCTTCATTTATAGGCACAAAAGACTGTAGTTTGGCATAACTAAAATTAAACAAATCAAACATTTTATCCACATAAGGCATCACTTCGCTTGTTTTTTTAAAACTAGTGCTTCTTAACTTAAAACGCTTTTTAATTAGCGAACTTGCTCTTCTGTAAGGTGTTGGGTCTATATTACTAAAAGAAAAATCACCTTCTATATATGTTTTTTCTATTTGTAAACCCAATTGTAAAAAATGCTCTTTGTAATAAGGCATACTGTACCAAGTAATCATATTGCCCATTTTGTCAAAACCTTCGGTTAAAGCACCTACTTTATCCAAATTAGAAAAACCCATTGGTCCTTCAATATGGTTCATGCCTTTTTCTTTACCAAAAGCTATAACTTCGTCTAATAGCGCTTTTGTAACTTCAATATCATCTATAACATCAAACCAACCAAAACGGGTTTTGTTTTTTTTTAAAATATGTACTTCGTCCCAGTTAACAATAGCGGCAGTTTTACCTACTAATTTACCATTTTTGTAAGCCAATAAAAATTTCACATCGGCAGTTTTAAATGCAGGGTTTTCGTCTCTATTAAATGTATTTAATTCATCGGAAATTAAAGGTGGAATCCAATTAGGACTGTTTTTAAATAACTCAAAAGGAAAAGTTACAAAAGCCTTCATTTCTGCTTTTGTTTTCGCTTCTTTAATCTGTATCATCGTCAATTACTTTTTCTTTTTGTTTCTCTTGTTTTGTTTTCTTTCGGCTTTACTCACATTTTTTTCAATTTCTTGCGGTTTATGAAAACGCGTCAATCGCCAAGACAAACCAATACCAGCATTAAATAGTTGTGGTGTGTTTTTAAAATTTGTACCTGCCGATGCATCAACCTGCAAATCGGGAGTTATAAGAAAAGCCAAACCAGCTCTAGCAATTTGATCGGCATAATAATCGCCAAAATAACCTTGGTTTTCTATAAAACCAGACCAGCGGTAGTTAAAGCCTTGCGTAAGTGTAATAATATAATTTATACTTTTTGCATCAGATAAAAAACGGTCATAAAAAACATTGGTAACAAAGTTAGTTTGTCTAAATACTTTATTCTGAATTAAAACTCCTGCTTTGGCATTTATAGTAGGTTCAGGTAACGGATTAAAATCAAACGGTGAATCGTCTAATGCAAAATGAGCACCTCCATATACAGCCACAGATGGCATGTATTCTGTTTTACTCATGCGTTGGTTGTTTTTCCAACTGTATAAATCGGTTTTACGCTCGTAATATTTAAAAGGGTCATAAATAAGGTATTTTACTCCAGCAGTTAAATTTTTTATTCCAGCTCGGTCTCTAACATCAAAATTACTTATGTATTCGTCTTTTTGGTATTCAATTTCACCAATAAATTCAAGTGTTTCCAACAAAAAACCCATTCTAAAATCTAGCTTTCCGGTATATCCTTCTGCTTCATAGCCTAAAAACTCATGTTTTTCATAGCTGTATTTTCCACCTGTTTCTACTTGTAAAACATAGCGTCCTACAGAAAATGGCATTTGCGATTCACCTGGCCTGTTAGAATTTATAACATCGGTAATTTGAGCTTGTAATGTTGTTGCAAATAAGATGCAACAAAACATATAACACTTTAAGTTTTTCATCGGTTAACTATTTTGTCAGTCAAATGTACTATTTTATAATAATTTTAAGAAACAAAAAGACATCAAATGCGACCTATTTGTTATCTTTGAACTTCAATTTGTTATTAGAATATGGAAATTACAACGGCATCGTTCCAAGGAATGTTGAGAACTTTATTAATTATTATACTTTGTTATTACGCATTTAAGTTATTAATGCGAATTTTAGCGCCTTACTTAATGCAAAAGGCAGCTCAAAAAATGCAACAAAAAATGCAAGACCAATTTGGTCAGCAACAAGCAAGGCAACAACAGCAACCTCCTGTTAAGGAAAAACCTAAACCTACTAAAAAAGTAGGTGATTATATAGATTACGAAGAAATTGATTAAGTAAAAAAGGATAGTGTTTTCATTATCCTTTTTTTAATTACCTTAGCCCTTGCTTTTAGAAAAAATAAAATTATGCAAAAAATTAAACCTTATTACCCACATTTACTCGCTTTATTAGGCTTTGTAATTGCAGCTTTACTTTATTTTTATCCTGTATTAAAAGGAGATGTCATTTATCAATCAGACATTGTACAATACACAGGAATGGCAAAAGAACAAAACGACTTTAGAGCCGAAACAGATGTTGAACCGTATTGGACAAATGCTGCTTTTGGTGGTATGCCAACCTATCAGTTGGGTGCAAAGTACCCACATAATTATGTAAAAAAACTCGATTCGGTTTTGCGTTTTTTGCCGCGTCCTGCCGATTATTTATTTTTATACTTTTTAGGGTTTTATGTGCTTTTAATCACTTTAAAAATTGACCCGCTTAAAGCCTTTTTTGGTGCTTTGGCTTTTGGTTTTTCTACCTATTTAATTATAATTTTGGGTGTAGGACATAATGCAAAAGCTCATGCTATTGCTTATATGCCAATGGTTTTGGCTGGTGTTTTATTGGTTTTTAACAAAAAATACATCAAGGGTGGTTTGTTAACTATGGTTGCAGCAGCTTTAGAGCTACAAGCCAATCACTTTCAAATGACGTATTACTTGCTTATTTTGTTATTAATTGTGGCTTTGTTTTATACTTATAACTTTATAAAAGCAAAAGAATATAAGGCTTTAACTAATGCTTTTGGTGTTTTTGTACTTGCTGGTATTTTGGCTGTGGGTGCAAATGCAACGGGTATATTGGCAACCAAACAATACGCCGATTTTTCTACACGTAGCAAATCTGAACTAAAAATAGGAGAGGACGGACTTCCAAAAGACACGCAAAATGCAATGTCTTATGATTATATAACCGAGTACAGTTACGGTATTGCAGAAAGTTTAAACCTTATTTCGCCACGATTATTTGGTGGTGCAAATGGTGAAAAACTATCAACAGATTCTGAAATGTTTGCTTATTTTACCTCTCGTGGTGTTCCACCAGCCGAAGCAGTTGAATATTTAGACCAGATGCCAACGTATTGGGGAGATCAGCCCATTGTTGCGGCACCAGCGTATATTGGTGTTGTGGTTTTCTTTTTTGCGGTATTGGCTTTGTTTTTAGAAAAACGTAAAATTAAATATGTGCTTGTAGCAGGTGTTTTGGTTTCATTATTACTTTCTTGGGGTAAAAACTTTGCATTTTTAACCGATATTTTTATCAATTATATTCCTTTATACAACAAGTTTAGAGCCGTTTCGTCTATACAAGTAGTATTGGAATTGTGTATGCCTGTTTTGGCAATATTAGGTTTTTCTGCTTTTTTTAAATTAAATAAAGAAGAACAATTTACAGGACTTAAAAAAACGGCAATTGCTGTAGGAGGTCTTTTAATTGCTTTATTTATTGGTAAAGGTTTGTTTTCTTTTACAGGTTTAAACGATGCTTATTACACAGAACAATATGGCTTTGAGTTTATGCAAGCTTTAATTGAAGATAGAA
>CBFIIG010000050.1:0-12063 GCA_965662615.1 Flavobacterium sp. | reverse complement strand
CCTAAATCATTATCGGTTATGGTAACTAAGCTCAATTGCTCTTCCGAAGTAATGTCTTCTTCTAAAGCAATTACGCCCAAATCAACTTTTTCTCCCACTTCGTTTAACACCATGGTTTTTGTTGTAAAACCCACATAATTAAATGTTAAAACAAACATGTTTTCTGTTTTCGTCTCTAAAGTAAAAACACCTTGACTATCTGTTAAAGTTGACTCACCGTTGTTTTTAAGTTCTACCACTACGTTTGACAATGGTTTTTGTGTTTTTAAATCCACAACTGTACCTGTAATAATGGAATTTTCTTGTCCAAACACAAAAAACACTTGAAGGAAAAACAAAATTCCCAATACTCCTTTTTTCATAATTTAAAAATTATTTAAATAAAATTATTTAATCGCTTAACGATTTATTATTGGGTACAAATGTATCGATTTTGTTATAATTATATACCTTTGGCACTTAATTTGTGTTTAATCTTTACAATTATATAATACGATCCGCATGAAAAAATTCTATTTAAACCTAATAATAGCTTTGTTTTTAACAATAAATTCAGGTTTTTCTCAAGAAAAAAAATTCAAAATTCATACCATTGGGTTTTATAACGTAGAAAATTTATTTGATACGCAAGATGATCCTTTAATTTATGATGAAGAGTACACGCCTTCCAACGGTTGGACTCAAAAAAACTACGAACAAAAAATAGAAAACTTAGCTAAGGTTATTTTAGAAATAGGAACTGACGAAAACGGGATGAACGGACCTACGGTACTTGGTGTTTGCGAAATAGAAAACAAAGGTGTTTTAGAAGATTTAATAAAACACCCTTTATTAAGAAACAGAAATTATAGCATAGTTCATTACGATTCGCCAGACAAAAGAGGTATAGATGTAGGATTACTTTACCAATCAAAATATTTTACGCCGGTATCATCTAGTAACATTCCGCTATATATTTATAAAGATTCAGAAAAAAATGGAAGCCCTTTATACTTTAAACCCGAAAATGGAGACGAAGCTACTGAGGAAGACCGAAAAGCTTTTTATGAAGAAAATAAAAGAATTTATACTAGAGATCAGCTTTTAGTTACGGGGTATTTAGAAGGTGAAGAAATTAATTTTATTGTAAATCACTGGCCGTCTCGATCTGGTGGTGAGAAAAAGAGTAGCCCAAATAGGGAGGCAGCAGGAAAACTAAATCGTGTTATAATTGATTCGTTATTGCAAATTAACCCTAAAGCAAAAATTATAACCATGGGTGATTTAAACGACGACCCAACCAACATTAGCGTTAAAGAAAATGTAAGAACCAAAGCCGAAAAAGAAGAATTGGTTGCAAACGACATGTATAACCCTATGGAAAAAATGTTTAAGCAAGGAGCTGGTACTTTAGGTTATAGAGATGCTTGGAACCTGTTCGATCAAATGATTGTTTCGGAACCACTTGTTAACACCGATTATAAAGAATGGACCTACTGGAAAGCAGGCGTACACAACAAACCGTTTATGTTGCAAGAAGACGGCAGATGGAAAGGCTACCCTAAAAGAAATTCTAACGGAGTACCAGGTTATAGTGACCACTTTCCGGTTTACGTATATTTAATAAAACAGGTTAATTAACCTATATTAAAATCTATTTAAGAGGTTTTTGGTTCTGCCAAAAACCTTTTTTTATATCTTCGTAGCATACAAAAATAAAATTATGGCAATACTTCCTCCGTTTAACCTCAACCAATGGATAGATGAAAACAAACATTTATTAAAACCACCTGTTGGAAACAAAAACTTGTATGTAGATTCGGGTGATTATATTGTAATGGTTGTTGCTGGCCCAAATGCCCGTAAAGATTACCATTATAACGAAACCGAAGAGTTGTTTTATCAATTAGAAGGTGAAATTACGGTTGCAATTCAAGAAAACGGCGAACGTAAAGAAATGAAACTTTCGGCTGGCGATATGTTTTTACTGCCTGCAAAAGTACCACATTCGCCTATTCGCTATAAAGATTCAGTAGGTTTAGTAATAGAACGCAAAAGAGCTGGTAAAGGTTTTACCGATGGTTTGCTATGGTTTTGCGATAATTGCAACAACAAACTACACGAGGTTTATTTTGAGCTTAACAATATAGAGACTGATTTTTTAGAACATTTTACAGCTTTTAATACTTCAAAAAAACTAAAAACCTGCAAAAATTGTGGGGACGTTTTAAAAACAGTTTAAGCTACTTTTTCTAAACCTTCTGCGTTTAAAATGGTGATTTTTTTACCTGAAAAAGCGACTAAACCTTCTGCTTTAAACTGAGATAATATTCGTATTGCCGATTCTGTTGCTGTTCCAACTAAGTTTGCCATTTCTTCTCTAGAAAGCATTAAACTTAGAGTGTTATCTGCTTCTGTACCAAAATTAGTTTCAATATAAAGCAGTAAATCTGCCAAGCGTTTTTTTACACTTTTATTAGCAATATCAACTATATAATTATCGGCTTCTTTTAGATTATTGGCTAAATCTTTAAGCATGTCAAAAGCAACTAAATTGTTTTCGTGTAACCTGCTTAATAATTCTTCTTTAGGAATAAAACATACTTCTAAATCGTTAAGCGCAACTGCTCTTAGGTTTGTTTTCTCTTCCGAAATAACAGAACGATGTCCTAATAAACCGCCTTTCACTACTAGTTTTACAATATGGTCTTTACCGTTTTCGCTTAGTTTTGTAAGTTTACAAACTCCACCTCTCACAACATAAACCCCGTTTAAGGTTTGATTCTCATCAAAAACAAAATTCCCTTTTTTTACAGTACTAGAACATTTACACAAAGAAATTTTCTCTAACTCTTGGGGAGAAAGACTTTTTAAAACTGTTAGCTGGCGTATTTCGCAATTAGAACAATTATTCATAACAATGGGGATGGCAACAAAGTTACAAAAAAGGTGATAATTATCATGAAATATGTTTCTCAATTCTATTTCCTTTGCAAAAGGAAATTAGTTTAACCTCTTATGCAAACAAAAAATTGCTTTCATTGTGGGAATTCGTGTTCAGAAAACGAGATAATAAGTAATCAAAAATCGTTTTGTTGCAATGGTTGTAAAACGGTTTACGAACTGCTATCAGAAAACGATTTGGGCTGTTATTATGATTTTCAAAATACACCAGGCGCAATTCCAAAAGAAATAGAAGGTAAATACGATTATCTTGATCAGGAAAACATAAAAGAAAAACTTTTAGAATTTAACGACGAAGAAAATCAAGTGGTTTCACTTTCTATACCTCATATACACTGTAGCTCTTGTATTTGGATATTAGAAAACCTCAACAAATTAAACCCAGCAATAGCTGCTTCTACAGTTAATTTCGGCAAAAAAAAAATCCGAATACAATTCAATGCCCTAAAAACATCACTTAAAGAAGTGGTAATTTTACTAAACAGCATAGGATATGAACCATATATTAGTTTAGAGAATTATGGTGCAGCAAAAGAAAACATAAACCGTCAATTGATATACAAGTTAGGCGTTGCTGGTTTTGCATTTGGAAATGTTATGTTTTTGTCTTTTCCTGAATATTTTGAGAAACAAGAGTTTTGGCTAGACCAATACAAACACTTATTCCGCTGGATGATGTTTGCATTTGCTTTACCTGTTGTATTTTATGCCGCTCAAGACTATTTTATATCGGCATATAAGGGTTTGCGCTCTAAAATTTTAAATATTGATGTGCC
This sequence comes from Flavobacterium sp., assembly GCA_965662615.1. Classification (GTDB taxonomy): domain Bacteria; phylum Bacteroidota; class Bacteroidia; order Flavobacteriales; family Flavobacteriaceae; genus Flavobacterium. The sequence continues at coordinate 8,344 of CBFIIG010000050.1, read as the reverse complement.
AATTGCTTTAGGTATTATTGTGTTATTTTTACGAAGCACATTTGATATTTTTTACAATCATGGTTCGGGATTTTTTGACTCGCTAACCGGATTGGTTTTCTTTTTACTTATCGGAAAGTTTTTTCAGCAAAAAACCTATTCTTATTTGTCTTTTGAACGTGATTATAAAAGTTATTTTCCAATTGCAGTTACGCTTTTAGATAAAAACCTAAACGAAAAACCCGTTTCTATTTATGATGTGAAAGAAGGCGATAGAGTGCGTATTCGCAACCAAGAGTTAATTCCAATGGACGGTATATTAATCTCTGGTAAAGGTATGCTTGATTATAGTTTTGTTACAGGAGAAGAAAAACATGTAAAAAAACAATCGGGAGACAAAGTATTTGCTGGCGGAAAACAACAAGGCGAAAGCATAGAAATAGAAGTTTTAAAAACCGTAAACCAAAGTTACCTTACACAACTCTGGAGTAATGCTGTTTTCGACAAAAACAAAGAATCTCAATTCACAGGTATTACAAACCAAATAAGTAAAAACTTTACCGTTTTTGTTTTAGGAGTATCTGTTTTAGCTAGTGTTTTTTGGTTTTTAGTTGACAGTTCCAAAGTACTTAACGTGTTTACATCGGTTTTAATAATTGCCTGCCCTTGTGCATTGGCATTGGCTTCTCCTTTTACGTTTGGTAACCTGTTACGCATTTTCGGAAAAAAGAAATTTTACTTAAAAAACATTGCTGCTTTAGAGCAATTAGCTACTGTAAACTCTGTTTTATTTGACAAAACAGGAACGCTAACCACAAGAACAGTAGGGAACATAAACAGCCAAAATATAACGTTAAACGCAACCGAAAAAACACTTTTAAAAACAGCATTAAGCGCATCAAACCATCCGTTAAGCAGAGCTTTATTTGGTTTTTTAGAAGATGAAAATACAGAAAAATTATCCGCATTTGAAGAAGTCGTTGGGAAAGGAATAATAGCCAAAATAGGGAATGATAAAATTTGGGTTGGTTCTGCTGATTTAGTAGGTGCTGAAAAACAAGTAACACAAAACACAACTGTTTATGTAAAAATAAACGAAACTGTAAAAGGGTATTTTATTTTTAATAATTCGTACCGAAAAGGTATTGAGTCCTTATTTTTTGCTTTAGCAAAAAAATACAAATTAGGCATATTATCTGGCGATAATGAGGGCGAATTGAGTTATCTAATTACAAAATTACCTAAAAAAACATCTTTTGCTTTCAATCAAAAACCAGAAAACAAATTAGAATATGTTAAAGCCCGACAACAAAAAGGCGAAACTGTAGCCATGGTTGGCGACGGACTTAACGATGCTGGAGCTTTACAACAAAGCGAAGTGGGTATTGTAATTGCCGAAGATATTAATGTGTTTTCACCTGCCTGCGACGCTATTTTAGCTTCAGAAAAAATAAATGAACTTCCGCATTATTTGCTGGCAGCAAAAAAAGGAGTAAACGTTGTCAAATGGAGCATTCTTATTTCATTTTGCTACAACATTATTGGGCTGTCCTTTGCTGTTTCGGGAAATTTAGAACCTGTAATTGCCGCAATTCTAATGCCTATTAGTAGTGTAAGTGTAGTTGTATTTACTACTATTTACACGAATATAATTGGTAGAAAATTAAACTAAAACATGACAAAAGTCATTTTTTAGCATTTTCAATCAAAATACCTTTGTAGTCAAAAGTTAAAACAGATTAAAATGAGTGTAATTTATCTACTGTTAGCGGTAAGTGTATGTGTAGCCTTGCTCTTTTTTGCTGTTTTTATAATTGCGGTAAAAAAAGGTCAGTTTGATGATGGTTATACACCGTCTGTTCGAATGCTTTTTGAAGACGAATTGGTTAAAGAAAAAAAGACAAATAAAGATTTAAATACTAAATAATGGAAATTCAACAGTTTTACTACGACAATAAAATTGTCAAAAAATTTATCTATGCTACCATATTTTGGGGTGTAATTGGTATGTCCGTAGGACTTCTTTTAGCGTTTTTGTTTGTGTTCCCAGAAATGCTAGACGGAATTTCGTGGTTGAGTTTTGGACGCTTAAGACCATTACACACCAACGCCGTTATTTTTGCCTTTGTAGGTAACGCTATTTTTGCTGGAGTGTATTATTCTACGCAGCGTTTGCTAAAAGCCAGAATGTTTAGTGATTTTTTAAGTAATTTAAACTTTTGGGGTTGGCAACTTATAATTGTTGGTGCCGCTATAACATTGCCATTGGGTTATACTTCTACAAAAGAATATGCCGAATTAGAATGGCCTTTTGATATTGCAATTGCGCTTATTTGGGTCGCTTTTGGGTGGAACCTAATTGGAACTATTATAAAAAGAAGACAACGCCACATGTACGTAGCAATTTGGTTTTACATTGCTACGTTTGTAACTGTTGCTGTTCTTCATATTTTTAACAGTTTAGCACTACCTGTAGATGCCTTAAAAAGTTACTCTGTGTATGCTGGTGTACAAGATGCATTAGTACAATGGTGGTATGGTCACAACGCCGTTGCATTCTTTTTAACTACTCCGTTTTTAGGTTTAATGTATTATTTTGTGCCAAAAGCTGCCGAAAGACCCGTGTATTCTTACCGTCTTTCTATTGTTCACTTTTGGTCGTTAATCTTTATTTATATTTGGGCAGGACCGCACCATTTATTGTATTCTGCTTTACCAGAATGGGCTCAAAATTTAGGTGTTGCATTTTCGGTAATGTTATTAATGCCTTCTTGGGGAGGAATGATAAACGGACTTTTAACATTAAGAGGTGTTTGGGACAAAGTAAGACAAGATGTTGTACTTAAATTTATGGTTGTTGCACTTACTGGTTATGGTATGGCAACTTTTGAAGGGCCTTTGCTTTCGCTAAAAAATGTAAATGCAATTGGTCACTTTACAGACTGGATTATTGCACACGTACACGTAGGTGCTTTGGCATGGAACGGTTTCTTAACCTTTGGTATGATTTATTGGTTAGTCCCTCGTTTGTTTAAAACAAAATTATATTCTCAAAAATTAGCCAACTTACACTTTTGGATTGGTACTTTAGGAATTATTATTTATGTATTACCAATGTATGTGGCTGGATTTACACAAGCCTTTATGTGGAAACAATTTAACCCAGACGGAACTTTAGTGTATGGTAACTTCTTAGAAACTGTAACCGAAATTATTCCAATGTATTGGATGCGTGCTGTTGGAGGAACTTTATATATAATTGGTATGCTAATTTTAGTATACAACGTTTATGTTACTATTAGAAAAGGATCTGAAGTAACAGATGAATTAGCCGAAGCTCCAGCATTAGAACGTGTGTCTAAAAAACGTGTGAGCGGCGAAAAATTCCACTCATGGTTAGAGCGTAAACCAGTACAATTAACCATTCTTTCTACTATTGTAATTGCAATTGGTGGGGCTATACAAATCATTCCAACTATAATGATAGAAGAAAATATTCCTACCATAAGTAGTGTGAAACCTTATACACCTTTAGAGTTAGAAGGGAGAGATATTTACATTAGAGAAGGCTGTGTGTCTTGTCACTCTCAAATGATTCGCCCTTTTAGAGACGAAGTAGAACGCTATGGTGAGTTTTCTAAAGCTGGTGAATATGTGTATGACCATCCGTTTTTATGGGGAAGTAAACGTACTGGGCCAGATTTACACAGAGAAGGTGGATTAAAATCTGATGCATGGCACTTTAAGCACATGTACAACCCTAGAGCTATTGAAGCAAATTCTATTATGCCATCATATCCATGGTTAATTAGAGACGCTCAAGACTTTAGTAAAACAAAAAGAAAAATGGAAGTTATGGTTCAGCTTGGTGTGCCTTATACAGATTCTGAAATAGAAAACAGTACCGCTCACATGCAAAAACAAGCCTTAAGTATTGTAGAAAACCTAAAACAAGACCAAGACATTAGAAAATCTATTGAAGAAGGTGAAAAAATGGCAAGTGCAGGAAACAGTAATTATGTACCTATGAAAGACAGAGAAATTGTGTCGCTAATTGCCTACTTACAACGTTTGGGAACAGATATTAAAGTTAAAAATAAAAAATAATTATGCTGAAATTTGTAAAAAACCACATGGACAGTATTAGCGGAATAGAGGTGTATCCTATATTCTCACTAATTATATTTTTCGGGTTTTTTGTAGTGTTATTTTGGTGGGTTTTTACAGCCAAAAAAAGCTACTTAAACGAAGTAAGTAATATGCCTTTAGAACAAGATATAACAGATAAAACACAAACGCATGAAGAATAGATTTATCCCCTATTTTAGAGCATTAGTTCTCTTTTTTATTATAGCAGCCGGTATAGAGTTTATGGTAGAATCGGGAAATAAACCTGCGTTTATCGCCTTTCCTTACATTGGAATTATTTTGCTGTTTGTTTTAGTATTATTGCTTTCGGCAGAAATGATTGTAATGGCTTTAGAAAATGTTATGCTGCAAGGTTTATCGGAAGAAGCAAGAACCAAGTATTTTGCAGAAAAAAGCAAAAAACCTGCGCTACTTTGGATAAATAAAGTATATAAAAAATTAACCGACGCAAGAGCTATAGAAAATGAAAGCGAAATTACGTTAGACCATAATTATGACGGTATTTTAGAGCTAGACAACAACTTACCACCCTGGTGGAAATGGGGTTTTTATATTTCTATAGTATTTGCCTTTGTTTATTTGGGCTATTACCAAGTGTTTAATGGTGATAACCAATATCAAGAATTAGATAAAAAAATAGCATTGGCTAAAATTGAAATCGAAGAGTACAAAAAAACGGCTAAAGACTTAATTGACTATAATTCGGTTGTATTACTTACCGAAGCCAGCGACATAAATGCTGGTAAAGGCGTTTTCGAAAAAAACTGTGTGGCATGTCACATGACTGACGGTGGTGGAGGAATTGGCCCGAACTTAACCGATAAAAATTGGATTTTAGGAGGCGGAATAAGCAATGTATTTAAAACCATTTCTCTAGGTGGTAGAGACGGAAAAGGTATGGAACCATGGTCTAAAAAAGGACTAAAACCATCAGAAATAGCACAAGTAGCAAGTTATATTTTAACCAATTTAGCAGGTACAACTCCCGCAAACCCTAAAGAAGCAGAAGGAGATATTTGGGAAGAAAAAACAACAGAAGCAGTAGTTGCAACTGCAGAATAAATAAAAAATGAAATCAGAAAATAACGAAGAGTTTAGAGATTCTATAAGCACTATTAACGAAGAAGGTAAAAGAGCCTGGGTTTATCCTAAAAAGCCATCGGGACGTTTTTATGATTATAGAAAATACGTAAGTTATTTTTTGTTGTTGGCATTGTTTTCTGCTCCATTTATAAAAATCAACGGCAATCAGTTTTTACTGTTCGATGTTTTTAATAGACGTTTCAATATTTTTGGGTTTCCGTTTTGGCCACAAGATTTTCATCTGGTTGTTATTTCTATGATTACAGGTGTTATTTTTGTAACACTTTTTACCGTTGCTTTTGGACGTATATTTTGCGGCTGGATTTGCCCTCAAACTATTTTTTTAGAAATGGTTTTTCGCAGAATAGAATATTGGATAGAAGGCGACAGAGGCGCACAAATTCGTTTAGATAAAAGCAGTTGGACACCCGAAAAAATTAGAAAGAAAGGACTAAAATGGTTTATATTCTTAATAATCTCGTTTTTAATAGCCAATGTGTTTTTGGCATACCTTATTAGTAGTGATGAACTTTTAAATTATATTTCCGAAGGGCCTTTTAAGCACATTAGTACACTTGTTTCTTTAATTATTTTTACAGCTGTTTTTTTCTTTGTTTTTGCTTGGTTTAGAGAACAAGTTTGTATTATCGCTTGTCCTTACGGACGACTACAAGGTGTCCTTTTAGACAATAAATCCATCGTTGTTGCTTTTGATCACAAACGTGGTGAAAGTGTTGCTGGTAGAAAAAAATTTAGAAAAGACGAAGATCGAAAAACAGAAGGTTATGGCGATTGCATCGATTGCATGCAATGTGTAAATGTTTGTCCAACAGGTATAGATATAAGAAACGGGACACAGTTAGAGTGTGTAAACTGTACCGCATGTATAGATGAATGCGATACCATAATGGACAAAGTAGGCTATCCTAAAGGGTTAATTAGGTACGCCAGCGAAGACGAAATTGTTAAAAAAGAACCTTTCAAACTTACTGCCAGAATAAAAGGATATATTGCGGTATTGTTTATTTTATTGGGTTTATTATCGGGAATGCTTTTTTTAAGAAACGATGTTGAAGCAAATCTTTTACACCTTAGAGGTCAAGTTTATCAAGAAAAAGCTGACGGTGTAATTAGCAACGTTTTCACCTATAAACTTATAAATAAAACAGCAAAAAACATAGACAATGTTACGTTTAAAGTTGTTAGTCATAAAGGAAAAATAAAGCTGGTTTCTACTGAGCAAAATGTAACTATACCAAAACAAGGCTTAGCAGAAGGCACATTGTTCATGGAGATAAGTAAGATAGAGATTGAGAATAACACCAACAAAATTACCGTTGAAGTATATAGCAATAATAGAAAAATTGAAACCACAACGGTTCATTTTTCTTCGCCACAAAGGTATTTTTAAAACCACAATAATATGAAATGGAATTGGGGAACAGGAATTATAATAACATTTATAGCATTTATTAGCTTTATTCTTTATTTTGTTATTACCATGATGACTGATAAACGGTTGGATTTTGATATGGTTGACGAAAATTATTACCAACAAGAATTACAAGTTCAAAAAGACATAGACAAGCAAAATAATGCAAACTCACAAAATGTTAACCTTGTTTATAGCGAACAAAAAGACAGTGTTTGTTTTACGTTTCCAAAAAATCTAGATCTCTCTAAAATAAAAGGTAAAGCTATTTTTTACAGACCTTCAAACAAAATTTTAGACTTTGAAGTGCCTTTAGAATTAAAAACAAATCAATTAGTTGTTCCTAAAACTAAATTGGTTAGTGGGCGTTGGAATGTTAGTATTGACTGGCAATATGAAGAAAAAGCCTATATGGAAAAATTTAATTTAAACTTATAACCTTGTTTTTAGCCGCTTTTTTACTGGGTTTACTAGGGAGTTTTCACTGCTTAGGCATGTGTGGGCCAATTGCCTTTATGCTTCCTGTAAACAGAAATAGTAAAAGTAAAAAAGCCATACAAATTGGGGTGTATCATTTAGGACGATTTTTGTCTTATGCTACTATTGGTTTGGTTTTTGGGCTTATAGGCAAAGGCGTTTATCTTTTTGGATTGCAACAAAAACTCTCTATAATTATTGGCGTTGTAATGATTGTGATTACATTACTCCCTTTTGTTTTAAAATTTAAAAATAAAGCCAGCCAATTTGGGTATAAACTTATTGGAAAATTAAAAAGTCAATTGGGTTTGGCTTTAAAGCAAAAAACGGCAAATACTTTTTTAACCATAGGGTTTTTAAACGGTTTTTTACCTTGCGGATTAGTCTATATGGCAGGTTTTAGTGCAACTGCAACTTCGCAAGCTTGGCAAGCGGCTTTGTATATGGTTTTTTTTGGTTTGGGTACTTTACCTTTAATGACGGTTGCTGCTTATTCTAACCAATGGATGTCGGTTAAAACCCGAAACAAGGTGCAAAAGGCAATTCCTGTTTTTGTAGTTGTAATTGGTTTTTTATTTATTGTAAGAGGTATGGGACTTAATATTCCATATATTTCTCCTGCTTTAGAACCGCAAAAAGTAAGCAATACAATCAACTGCCACTAATAAAACCTACAAAAAATAAGGAACAGCTAATATTTATTGGATTGTTAAAAAAATCCCTTATTTTTACAAAAAATTTACAAAAATCACAAAACATGTCAACAATAGCAAAAGAATTCGGAATAGAAGAAGCGTTACAACAGTTGGGTGTAAAAGCCATAAACGAAGGTACATCTACTGGAAGCAACTGGTTTGCTAACGGAGAAATTATAGAAAGTCACTCACCAGTAGACGGACAATTAATTGGTAAAGTAAAAGCAACTACAAAAGCAGATTACGAAAAAGTAATGGAATCGGCAACAGCTGCTTTTAAAACCTTTAGAACTATGCCTGCTCCACAAAGAGGAGAAATTGTACGTCAATTTGGTAATAAATTAAGAGAGCTTAAAGAGCCTCTAGGAAAACTGGTTTCTTACGAAATGGGTAAATCGCTTCAAGAAGGTTTTGGAGAAGTACAAGAAATGATAGACATCTGTGATTTCGCAGTAGGCTTATCACGTCAATTAAACGGACAAACCATTCCGTCTGAAAGACCAGGACACGTAATGAGAGAACAATGGCA
>CBFIIG010000049.1:0-12101 GCA_965662615.1 Flavobacterium sp. | reverse complement strand
TTTACCGTTCACGAAAGTTCACTTTCGCCTTGTGTTCACAGTATTCAAGCGGCTAAGTTAGACCAAATGGATCAGGCTTATACTTTCTATTTAAGAACGTCTCGTTTAGATTTAGACGATTATAATAAAGAAGTAGAAGAAGGTTTACACATTACATCAATGGCGGGTACTTGGATGAGTATTGTAGAAGGTTTTGGCGGTATGCGTGTGAAAAATGATACGCTTTCTTTTGAGCCTAAACTTCCAGCACAATGGAGCGGATTTTCGTTTAAAGTAAACTTTAGAAATCAAATTTTAAAAGTAAACGTTACTCAAAACGGAAACGAGTTTACTTTAGAAGGAGATAAAGCACTTTCTATTTTAGTAAACGGAAAATCAATAGAAATTCAGCCAAACCAATTGGCAATGGCATAATTTATTTGCCCTAGCAATTTTTGTTAGGGCATTTTTTAAAACCCAACATACCATGAAGCAGTTACTTTTATTATTATGTACTTTTTTTAGTTTTGCACAAGTAAGTAGAATTGAGCCGCCCAATTGGTGGACAGGTATGAAGAATAATAAAGTACAGCTTTTGGTTCAGCACAAAAATATACAACAAGCTCAAGTTAGTATAAATAACAAATCCATTGCAATTGAAGCTGTTCATAAAGCAGACAGTCCTAATTATTTATTTATAGATTTGGCTTTCGCCGAAAATACACCTTCTGGTGCATTCGCTATTGAATTTAAAATGCCAAGCGGCAAGAAATTAAATGCAACTTATGAGTTAAAAGAACGCACCAAAAAAGCAGAAGATTATATTGGTTTTTCGTCTAAAGATGTGATTTATCTAATAACACCAGATCGTTTTGCAAACGGAAACCCTAAAAACGATAGTTTTAAAAATTTAAAAGAAACGGCTGTAAACAGAAAAGACGATTATGCTCGTCATGGAGGCGATTTACAAGGAATTACAAACCATGTAGATTATATAGCCAATATGGGTTTTACCCAAATATGGCCTTGTCCAGTACTTACAAATGATATGTATAACAGCTCGTATCATGGATATGCAATGACTAATTTTTACGAAGTTGATCCGCGTTTTGGAACTTTAGATGAATACAAACAATTAGCAATTAAAGCTGGTGAAAAAGGCCTAGGTTTAATTATGGATCAAGTGGCTAATCATTGTGGTTTAGAGCATTGGTGGATGAGTGATTTGCCTTTTAAAGATTGGGTAAATTATCAAGAAAATTTCGAGAAAAACAGAGCCAATTGGGGCAACGAATATAATATAAATTCCAATCACCGCAGAACTACAAACCAAGATGCGTATGCGGCTAAAACCGATAAAGAATTAATGAACGGCGGTTGGTTTGTACCTACCATGCCCGATTTAAATCAGCGCAATCCTTTTATGGCAAAATACCTTATTCAAAACAGTATTTGGTGGGTAGAAACTTTGGGGCTTTCAGGCATAAGACAAGACACGTATCCATATCCAGACAAAGCGTTTATGAGCAATTGGGCAGGTGCAATTATGACAGAATATCCCAATTTTAATATTGTTGGCGAGGAGTGGAGTACCAATCCATTATTAATTGGTTATTGGCAGGCAGATAAAAAAAACAAAGAAGGTTATACATCTAACTTAAAATCAACTATGGATTTTGCCATGCAAAAAGCAATTGTTGATGCGTTAAATGAACCTGAACAATGGGACAAAGGCTTGGTTAAAATTTATGAAGGTTTGGCAAATGATTTCGCCTATGCATCGCCACAAAATATAATGGCTTTTCCAGATAATCACGACATGAGCCGAATTTTTACGCAACTTAAAGGCGATATCACAAACACAAAAATAGCTTTAAGTCACCTTTTGGTTTTACCCAGAATACCACAAATTTATTATGGTACAGAAATTCTAATGAACGATTTTGACAAACCTGGCGATCATGGTTTAATTAGAACTGATTTCCCAGGTGGTTGGCCTGGTGATTCTACAAATGCATTTACAGGCAATGGGCTTTCGCCCGAAGCAAAAGACATGCAAAATTACCTGACTACACTTTTAAATTACCGAAAAAACAGTAACGCTATTCACAAAGGTAGCACATTGCATTTTGCACCAGATAACGGTGTTTATGTTTTAACTAGAACTTTTGAAAACGAAACGGTTGTTTATATTTTAAATAAAAATGAAAAAGCGATTACTTTAAATTTAGATCGTTTTAAAGAACTTAATTTAAAAGGCAAACCACTTAAAAATATTTTGTCTAATGAGGTCATTATTTGGGAGCAACAATTGAAATTACCAACAAAAGGAAGTTACATTTTTACTACTAAAAAATAAAATATGAAAACGCTATTCTCCAGTTTAGTTAGTTTGTTTTTTTTGAGTTGTAATGCTCAAAAAGAAGCAGTAAATAAAGTACAAGCACAACTTTTCGCTGGCGAACTGGTTCGTGTAGAAAACTTTCCTACGCAATTAATTACACCTAGAAATGTAGATATTTGGCTACCCGAAAATTACAATGAAAAGCTAAAATACCAAGTACTTTATATGCACGATGGACAAATGCTTTTTGATGCTTCTAACACTTGGAACAAACAAGAATGGAAAGTTGATGAAGTGGTTTCTCAATTAATAGAAAATAAAAGTATTGACAATATAATTGTAGTAGCCATTTGGAATATTCCCGAAATACGCCATACCGATTTATATCCTTTAAAACCCTTATCTTCTCTTTCTAAAGATGAAAAAGAGCTTGTTTTAGCAGAGTTAAGAAACAACAATTTCCCAACGGATTTTGAGTCTAAAATTAATTCGGACAATTATTTAAAATTCATAGTTCAAGATGTAAAGCCTTATATAGACAGCCATTTTTCGGTTTATACAGATGCTAAAAACACAGCAATTATGGGTTCTAGTATGGGCGGTTTAATTTCTATGTATGCCCTTTGTGAATACCCAAATGTTTTTGGTAAAGCAGCATGCTTATCCACGCATTGGGTTGGTTTTAGAGATTTTAAAAACACGCCAATTCCCGAAAGCTTTTTTAATTACATGGCACTACATTTACCAAGTCCTAAAACGCATAAAGTGTATTTTGATTATGGAACGGCAACTTTAGATGCTAGTTATTTAAACTACCAACATAGAGTAGATGAGGTGCTACAACAAAAAGGATTTACAACCAATACCTATAAAAATTTAAAATTTGAAGGCGCAGATCATTCCGAGGATTCTTGGCAAAAACGCATTCACATTCCAATTGAGTTTATTTTTGGTAAAAAATAAAATACTATGAAAAAAATCATTCTGATTCTTCTTATTTCAACCTTTTCTTTTGCACAAAATACAGAACGTATTTTTAATAAAGTAGGTTATGAAAACAACAATGTTGCCATTCACGTAAACGATGGTTTTTACACCTTTGAATTTTTAAACGAAGCAATAGTAGAAACCACTTTTATTCCTAAAGGAGAAAAATACAATCCTGTTTCGTATGCTCGTGTTTTAAAAACAAATGGCTTTACTACTAATATTGAGAAAAATGGAAATATCATATTATTAAGCGGTTCAGAAAACGGAATTAAGGTTAAAATTAAAGAATCGCCTTTTCAAATACAGTATTTAGACGCCAATAACAAGCTAATTATTGCTGAAAAAAAAGGCTATTATAAAGAAAAACACTTGCCTTTAGATCGAGTAAAAGACAATATAGTTGCCGACTCATTAGAAGTAATTGATTTTTCAATTTCTAAAGATGAAGTGCTTTATGGCGGTGGTGCCAGAGTATTAGGAATGAACAGAAGAGGCAATCGTTTGGCACTATACAATAGGGCAGACTACGGTTACGAAACCCGCTCGGAGTTAATGAATTTTACACTTCCAATAGTACTTTCGTCTAATAAATACATGTTGCACTTTGACAATGCGCCTATTGGTTATTTGGATTTAGACAGCAAAAATAATAACACAATAAAGTACGAAACCATTTCGGGACGTAAAGTATATCAAGTAATTACGGGTGAAACTTGGGAGGCTTTAATAGATAATTATACCAATTTAACAGGTAAGCAGCCTTTGCCTCCACAGTGGGCTCTGGGTAATTTTTCTTCTCGTTTTGGATACCATTCCGAGGCAGAAGCTAAAGAGACTATTGCAAAATTTAAAAAAGATAACATTCCGGTTGATGCTATAATTTTAGACCTGTATTGGTTTGGTAAAGACATAAAAGGCACAATGGGAAATTTGGAAGTATTTAGAGATAGTTTCCCAAATTTTGAAAAAATGGTGTCCGATTTTAAATCTCAAGGCGTTAAAACCATAACGGTAACTGAGCCTTTTATTTTAACCAATTCTAAAAAATGGAACGAAACCAATACCAATAATTATTTAGCAACAAACGCAGATGGAAGTTCGGCAACTTGGGATTTTTATTTTGGAAATACGGGTTTGGTAGATGTTTTTAAACCCGAAGCTAAAAAATGGTTTTGGTCTATTTATAAAGATTTACACAGCAAAGGAGTAGCTGGTATTTGGGGCGATTTGGGTGAACCCGAAGTGTTTCCATCATGGTCAAATACGGTTGCAGGAACAGCAGATGAAGTACATAATGTTTATGGTCATAATTGGGCAAAATTAATTTCCGAAGGGTATAAAAAAGACTTCCCAAATGAGCGTCCATTTATTTTAATGCGAGCAGGTGCGGCAGGTTCTCAACGTTACGGAATGATTCCGTGGAGTGGAGATGTGAATCGCACTTGGGGCGGACTTTCGGGACAGGTAGAAATTGCATTACAAATGGGAATGCAAGGTTTGGCATATATGCACTCAGATTTAGGTGGTTTTGCAGGTGATTTATTAGACGATGAACTTTATACACGTTGGTTGCAATACGGTGTTTTTCAACCAATTTACAGACCTCACGCCCAAGACGGTGTGGCTTCTGAACCTGTTTTTAGAAGTGAAAAAGCCAAAGAATTAGCAAAATGTGCAATAGAGTTGCGTTACCAAATGCTGCCTTATAATTATAATTTAGCTTTTACAAATAATCAAAAAGGAACGCCGCTTATGCGTCCGTTATTTTTTGAAGAAACAGAAAACGAGTCGCTTTATCACAAAAAAGACGGCTACTTATGGGGGAACGATTTTTTAATTTATCCTGTATTAAAATCGAATGTAACTTCCAAAGAAATCTATTTTCCTAAAAGCAGCAATTGGGTCGATTTTTACACGCATCAAACATATAAAGCGGGAAGTACAGAAACTGTAAACGTGGTTAAAAATCACATTCCAACTTTTGTGAGAGAGGGCGTTATACTTCCATTTTCTGCTATTGTTCAAAACACAACGGATTACAATCCTAATCAATTAGAATTGCGTTTGTATTTTAATAAAAATCAAACTGAAGAAGCCGAGCAAACTTTATATTCTGACGATGGTTTAACGGCAAATGCCTTTGAAAAAGGAGCGTTTGAAATGTTGCATTTTGAAACCGATTTAGAGGGTCGTTTTTTAGAAATTGATATTGAAAGAGAATTAGGAAAGAATGCAACTCTTGAAAAAAAGAACTTTAAAATGATGGTTCTTAACCTTGATAAAAAGCCTAAAAACATAAAATACAACGGTAAAAAAATACCATTTACATTCAATTCAGAAAATAAATCAATTGCATTTGAATTTCAATTATTAAATTCAGATTCAGAACTACGCATTAAGTTATAAAACCATGAAGAACACAGCCCTATTATTTATTAGTCTTTTCACTCTTTTTTCGTGTAAAACCGCAAAAGAGGACATAAAACCTACAACTCCTTTTGTTTGGGAATCTGCCAATTTATATTTTTTAATGGTCGATCGTTTTAATAACGGCGATACCACAAACGATTTAAATTTTAACAGAACCAAAGAAACGGGTGTTTTACGTGGTTTTGAAGGTGGAGATTTACGCGGAATTATTCAGAAAATAGACGAAAATTATTTTACAGATTTAGGTATTAATGCCATTTGGATGACGCCAATTGTACAACAAATTGAAGGTTCTGTAGATGAAGGCGTAGGTAATATGTACGGTTTTCATGGCTATTGGGCAAAAGATTGGACGGCAATTGATCCTAATTTTGGAACAAAAGAAGATTTGGCAGAATTGGTAAAAAAAGCCCATGCAAAAGGCATTAGAGTAGTATTAGATGCTGTAATAAATCATACGGGCCCGGTAACAGAAAGCGACCCTATTTGGCCATCGGATTGGGTACGTACTTCGCCAAAATGTTCTTATGATACGTATATAAATTTTATCGAATGTACTTTAGTAGAAAACTTGCCAGATGTAAAAACAGAAAGTAACGAAACGGTTGAATTACCTCCTTTTTTAGTTGAAAAATGGAAAAATGAAGGGCGTTATGATGAGGAAATAAGAGAATTAGATGCTTTTTTTACAAAAACAGGATACCCAAGAGCACCTAAATATTATATAATGAAATGGTTGGCGGATTATATAACAGATTATGGAATAGACGGTTACAGAGTAGATACAGTTAAGCATACTACCGAGGATGTTTGGGCAGATTTTAACACCGTTTGTCAATCAACTTTTGAAGCGTATAAAACAAAAAACCCAAATGAAGCTCAAAAAGACCAAGCGTTTTTTATGCTGGGTGAGGTTTATGGGTACGGTTTACACGGCAAACGAATTTATGATTTTGGAGATAAAAAAGTAGATTATTTTGCAAATGGTTTTTCTAGTTTAATAAATTTCGACTTTAAATCCGATGCTAATAAAACCTATGAAGAACTATTTTCGTATTATGCTACTACTTTACAAACAGACTTAAAAGGCAAAACAATAATGAATTATGTTTCGTCTCATGATGATGGCCAGCCTTTTGATGTTGAGCGAAAAAGAGTAAAAGAAGCAGGAACTAAATTATTGCTTACATCGGGTATTTCTCAATTGTATTATGGTGACGAAACTGCAAGACCACTTAAAGTTGAAGGTGCTTTAGGCGATGCCAATTTAAGAACAATGATGAATTGGGAATCGGTTAAAACAAGTTCGGTTTTACCTCATTATCAAAAATTAGGACAGTTTCGTGCCAATCACCCAGCCATTGGCGCAGGTGTTCACAAGCAACTTTTGGCTGTACCTTATGTTTTTAGCAGAACTTATGTTTCTAAAGATTTTAAAGACGAAGTTGTAGTTGCATTGGATTTGCCTTTGGGCGAAAAATCAATAAACGTAAAATCGGTTTTTGAAGATGGAACCTTGCTTCGCGATGCATATAGTAAAACCGATTTAGAAGTTAAAAACGGTCAGGTAACCGTAAATTCTCCTTTTGATATTATATTATTAGAAAAACAATAACAAACATAAATTTAGACGCATGAAAAAAATGATTACCACTATGTTTGCCCTTTTAGCTTTAGCTAGTTGCAAACAAAAAGAAGCTACAATAGCAGTAGAAGAACCAAAAGAATTGGCGGCTTGGACTCCAGAAATGGAAGAAAATGCAGTGATTTACGAAGCTAATATTAGACAATATTCACCAGAAGGGACTTTTGAAAAATTCACACAAGACATACCGCAATTAAAAGAATTAGGTGTAAAAGTAATTTGGTTAATGCCTGTTTTTCCAATTTCGGAAACCAAAAGAAAAGCAACGGGTGGAGCAGATAGTAAATTTGCAAGCGACATGCCCGAAGCAGAACAAAGCAAATATTTAGGAAGCTATTATGCGGTATCTGATTTTACTAAAATTAATCCAGAATTTGGGACAATTGAAGATTTTAGAGCTTTAGTAAAAACAGCACACGATAATGGTATTTATGTAATTTTAGACTGGGTTCCAAACCATACAGGTTGGGATCATGAATGGATAAAAAGCAATCCAGATTATTATACACAAAATGAAAAAGGTGAAATTATTCACCCAGAAGGAACAGATTGGGAAGATGTTGCTGACTTAAATTACGACAACCAAAACATGCGTAAAGAAATGATAGAGGACATGCAATATTGGTTAAAAAATGAAAGCGTTGATGGTTTCCGTTGTGATGTTGCGGGTTCTGTACCAACTGATTTTTGGGCCGAAGCAATTCCACAATTAAGAGCTGTAAAACCCGTATTTATGTTAGCAGAAGCTTGGGAGCCAGAATTGGTTAAAGAAGGACTATTCGACATGTGTTATGCTTGGGACGGACATCATTTAATGAACGGAATTGCCAAAGGCGAAAAAAGTGTTGCTGACTTTAATGCTTACATAGAAAAAGTAAATAAAGATTATGCTGCGGAAGCTTTTTTAATGAACTTTGTAGATAACCACGATGAGAACTCTTGGAACGGAACTATTAAAGAACGCATGGGCGATGGAGCAGAGGCGATGATGGCTTTAAGTTATATGATGCCTGGTATGCCGCTTATTTATAGTGGAGACGAGTACGGTTTAGACCACAGATTATTGTTTTTTGAAAAAGATTCAATTCCAAAAACAAAAGGGAAAAACTGGGCAATATTTGCTAAATTAGGGAAGTTAAAAGAGTCTGAAACAGCATTAAACGGTGGTAAAAATGCAGCTGCATTTAAATCGTTTTCTTCAGAAAATAAAAATGTAATGGCTTTTGAAAGAAGCAAAGCTGATGCTAGTTTAAAGTTTTTAGCTAATATGTCAAAAGACGCTTTAGAAGTAGAAGTGCCTTTTGAAGGAACATTTACAGATAAAATGACAGGAGAAAAAGTAGTTTTAGAAAAAGGTAAAAAAATAAGTTTACAGCCTTGGCAGTATTTTATTTTAGGAAACTAAAAGACACAAAAAAATAATTTTATAAAAAGCACAAAAGAAATTTTGTGCTTTTTGTTTTAACTTGCACCACAAATCAAAACCCATGCAAAATCATTTTGACATTATAGTAGTTGGCGGAGGAGCAGCTGGCTTTTTTACCGCTATTAATTGTGCCGAAAAAAACAAAAACTTAAAAATTGCTATTTTAGAACGTGGCAAAGAAGTGTTAACTAAAGTGCGTATTTCGGGTGGCGGAAGGTGCAATGTAACGCATGCTTGCTTTGTGCCAAATGATTTTGTAACGCATTACCCAAGAGGTGAAAAAGAACTTCGCGGACCGTTTCATCAGTTTTGTGCAGGCGATACCATTGAGTGGTTTGAAAAAAGAGGAGTGGAGTTAAAAATTGAGGAAGACGGCAGAATGTTTCCGGTCACAGACTCGTCTCAAACCATAATTGATTGTTTTTTAAACGAAGTAAAGCGACTTTCAATTCCTGTTTATACAGCCGAAAGTGTTAAAGCTATTTTTAAAAAGGAAGATATATTTAAATTAGATACTACAAGTGGTGGTTTTACAGCCTCTAAAATTGTAATTGCCACAGGTAGTAATCCCAAAGTATGGAATATGCTCGAAGAAATGGGGCATCAGGTGGTAGATGCAGTTCCTTCTCTTTTTACGTTTAATATAAAAGATCCACGAATAAAAGATTTAATGGGCTTGTCTGCTTTTGCCCATGTAAAAGTAAAAAACACAAATTTAGAAGCATCAGGTCCTTTGTTAATTACACATTGGGGCATGAGTGGTCCAGGAATTTTAAGACTTTCGGCTTGGGGAGCTCGTATTTTAGCCGATAAAAAGTATCAATTTGCACTTTTAGTTAATTGGTTAAACGATGTTGAACAAGAAGAAGCTTTAGAGCAATTAAAAGAGTTGAAAGTTGAAAATGCTAAAAAGAGCTGTATTAAAAAATCGCCGTTTGATTTTCCAAACCGTTTGTGGGAACGCATTGTTTTGGCTTCGGGTATAGTGCCAGAAACCAAATGGGCAGACCTTAGCAAAGCACAATTGATAGCGCTTAGTAAGCAATTAACACAAGCTGAATTTCAGGTAAATGGTAAAAGTACATTTAAAGAAGAATTTGTAACGGCAGGAGGAGTGGTTTTAAAAGAAGTAAACTTTAAAACTATGGAAAGTAAATGTGTGCCAAATCTTTATTTTGCGGGAGAAGTTTTAAATATAGACGCCATTACAGGTGGTTTTAATTTTCAGAATGCTTGGACAGGTGGTTTTATAATTGCAGAATCAATGGCATAAAAAAAACCTTACAAGGGTAAGGTTTTAAAATAATAAATAGGGCTAAAAGTTATTTTTCTCGACCACCATCTAGGCTGTCTTGCCATTTTTTTAGCTCTTCCCATTTTCCTTCGCTTGCCAATTTGGCTTGTCTTGCCCAAGTGCCTGGGTCGTGCATAGCGTAGCGCTCTCCTGCAGAAGCTAGTATTTCTTTCAGTTTACCAACCGAAGTCATACCTAATTCTGCCCAAGTAGTTATTCCGGCATTATTAAATAATTCGGCTATTTTGGGACCAATTCCCTCTACAATTTTTAAATCGTCTTGTTTTATTTTTTTGCCATATACCGCTTTCGCAGCATCTGCATTAAAAGAAGGTACAGGAGCAGCAAAGCTCATTTTTTGTTTGTATTCTTCTTTTTTAGCAATTGGTGTGGCGGCTAATTTACTTTCGAGATTTTTATTTTTAGCGAGACAAGCATCTAGGTCTTGTCTTAAGTTCTTGTCGTCTTCCGAATTACTTTTGCTTAATTTACCAAGTAAATAGCCTAGTATTGCACATATTAGTCCAACTAATGCTGGAATTAAAAAACATAGTTTCATAAATAGTTAGGTATAAAGTTTAGTTAATAGTTATTGTTGTTCGTCTGTTTTTGGCTCTTCCTTCTGCACTGTCGTTATCGGCAATTGGTTCATCTGGCCCTTTAGAAGATGTTTGAATTTTATCAGCTGGAATTCCATTAGAAACAAAATAGTTTTTAATAAATTCGGCACGTTCTAAAGCAAGTTCAGTGTTCTTTTCTCGGTCTCCAACATTGTCAGAATGCCCAGTTATCATTAAACTACCGCCTACTACGGAACTTAAATATTTAGACAGCGATAATGCTTTTTCTCGGTCCGATTCGGTTAAGTTTAATTGAGATTTACCCGTATTAAACTGCATAACTAAAGGGTTTTTGTTTAATTCGTCTTTTACATTTGTCCAATTTGTAGTAGGTGTGTCATACACTTTTTCAAACTGAAAACGCAGCGGTCCAATTAAGGTGTCTCCTTTTTTATTTATGTCTTCTTTTGTTTCGCCTAAAACAATTATGTGATGTTCTTCAATTCCCTTTTCTACTAGAAATTGTTTAACTACATTGGCTCTTGCCAAGCCCAAATTTGGAAACATAGAAGAGTTTTCTTCAGAAGCTAAAGCATAACCTGTAATTTTAAGTTTATTTTCTACTGGAGTTAATGCACTACCAAGTTGGTCTAAAGTTAGCATTAAACTATCTGAAATAGGAGAAATAGGGTCGAAATGACTCAATAGAAAATTAAAATTATCTGGGTTAGAAATTTCAAAAGGAGCGTTTTCTACTCTAAATTCATTTGATGTAAAAGAGTTTTGAGAAGTTTCCTCATTTGTTTCTACTACTTGGCTGTTTTCAGCTTCACTATCGTTGCAACAATAGTGCATGTACAACCAAGTTCCTATCAAAATACTAAGCAGTATTCCGAGAGGATAAAGTGTCTTTTTTTTCATAGTTTTTGGTTTATATTTCTAAAATTAGAAAAAAAAACTGAATAAACCGAATTTAAACACCTGAAAGTTAATTGTATAGCAAAAGGGCTATTTTAAGTTTTAATTTAAAAAATAAATACTAGCGGTTAAAATACTAGCAAATATTACCCATACCATGTACGGTATTAGTAGTAAACTTGCGGTTTTGTCTAACTTTTTGAAAGTCAGGTAAGTCTCAAAAATAAACAAGAATAATAGTATAATTTCTATAAGTGAAAGTAAAATATTATTCCATCCGAAAAATAATACAGACCAAAATCCATTTAAAATAAGTTGAATTGTAAAAAAGAATAAGCCTTTTTTAACCAATTCTTTTTGGCTATCTATTTTTTGCCAAACTAAACCTGCCGAAACGCCCATTAAAATGTAAAGCATTGTCCAAACTGGAGCAAAAATCCAATTGGGCGGATTAAAAAAAGGTTTTTCTAGAGTAGGATACCAAGTAGTAATAGAACTGCGGGTGTATATGCTAG
>CBFIIG010000048.1:0-12833 GCA_965662615.1 Flavobacterium sp. | reverse complement strand
TTTTTATTTGGGGTTTTACTGCAATTTTAGGTAAGCTAATTACATTAGATGCTATGCGATTGGTGTGGTTTCGCATGTTTTTCGCCACTCTTTTTTTAGCCTTATTTTTGGTTATTAAAAAGCAAAAAATCACTATTTCTAAAAAAACATTTGTCGGCTTTTTTATATCGGGAATAATAATAGCTTTACACTGGCTTACCTTTTTTTTAGCCATAAAAGTGTCCAATATATCCATCACATTAGCATGTTTGTCTACAGGTGCTTTGTTTACTTCGTTTTTAGAACCCTTATTTTACAAAAAGAAAATTGTAATTTACGAAGTGTTTTTTGGTTTGTTGGCTGTTATAGGATTGGCACTTATTTTTAATGTAGATGCAAAATATACGTATGGAATTATAATTGCCATAACATCGGCATTTTTATCGGCCTTATTTTCGGTTATAAACAGTAAATACGCTAAAGAATACGATGCGGGAATTATTAGTTTTTATGAATTAGCAAGCGGAGTGTTTTTTATATCACTTTGGTTCTTGTTTAGAGGCGAAATGACTTTAGATTTCTTTGTACTTACTCTACCCGATTTGGGTTGGTTGCTTCTTTTAGCATCGGTTTGTACGGCTTATGCTTTTATGGCTTCTGTTAAAGTAATGAAGGTTTTAACAGCTTTTACCGTTATGCTTACCATTAATTTAGAACCTGTTTATGGTATTATTTTAGCCTTGTTAATTTTTAAAGATGAAGAGGAAATGGGGGGGATGTTTTACCTAGGAGCAACTATTTTATTATCAACAGTTATAATAAATGGAGTTTTAAAAAACACTAAAAAACGAAAACTAATTTAAAAATAGTTAGATAAAAGTTATTAAAACTTTATATTTGTGCTGACTAAACAAAAAAAATAATCTATGGAATATTTAGATTTTGAATTACCAATACAGAAATTAGAAGAGCAATTAAGCAAGTGCCAAATTATTGGGCAAGAGTCTGAAGTTGATGTTGTAGAAACATGCAAACAGATTGAGCAAAAATTAATTGATACTAAAAAAAATATATACCAAAACCTAACGGCTTGGCAACGTGTTCAATTGTCAAGACACCCGGATAGACCTTATACTTTAGACTATGTAAAAGCACTTTGTGGCGATACATTTTTAGAGTTACATGGCGATAGAGGTGTTAAAGATGACAAAGCTATGATTGGTGGTTTGGGTAAAATTGGCGACCAATCGTTTATGATAATTGGTCAACAAAAAGGCTATAATACAAAAACCCGTCAGTACCGAAATTTTGGTATGGCAAACCCAGAAGGATACAGAAAAGCATTGCGTTTAATGAAAATGGCAGAGAAGTTTAACTTACCTGTTATAACTCTTGTAGATACTCCAGGTGCTTACCCAGGTTTAGAAGCCGAAGAAAGAGGACAAGGAGAAGCTATTGCACGTAATATTTTTGAAATGTGCCGTTTAAAAGTGCCAATTATTACCATTATTGTTGGTGAAGGTGCTTCGGGAGGTGCTTTAGGAATAGGTGTAGGTGATAGAGTATTTATGTTAGAAAACACGTGGTATTCTGTTATTTCGCCAGAAAGTTGTTCTTCAATTTTATGGAGAAGCTGGGAGTATAAAGAACAAGCTGCAGAAGCGTTAAAACTTACAGCTACAGACATGAAGAAAAACGGTATGATAGACGGAATTATTCCAGAACCACTAGGTGGTGCTCATTTTGACAGACAAACCACTTTTGATAACGTAAGAAAGCAAATTTTAAAATCATTTGCCGAATTGAAAGATTTAAAACCTAAAGATTTAACAGCTCAGCGTATGGATAAATACAGCAATATGGGCGAGTATAAAGAGTAGTTTTATTTAAATACATTATTTTAAAAATCCGAAATTTATGTTTCGGATTTTTTTATAAAATTAAAAGTGAGTTGTAAACAATTCATTAACAATAATCAGTCTTTTTTTTTGATAACTAATTTGTAAAAAGCAAATCAAAAAATGTAATTTCGTACCATGGAAAATGTAAAGAGCCCCTCGTTTAATTATCAAACAAATAAAGATACTACCAGCATTATTAGTTTAGAAAAAGGTAAAATACCACCACAAGCCCTAGATCTAGAAGAGGCTGTGTTGGGTGCAATGTTGGTGGACAGAAAAGGAGTAGATGAGGTAATTGATATTTTACAACCCGATGCTTTTTATAAAGAAGGACATAAATACATTTTTGAAGCTATTGTGCAATTGTTTAACGATACGCAACCTATTGACTTATTAACAGTTACAGAGCAGTTGCGTAAAAATGCAAAGTTACAATTGGCAGGTGGCGAATTTCAGTTGATAAACCTTACTCAAAAAGTTTCATCATCGGCTCATATTGAATACCATTCACGTATAATATTACAAAAATTTATACAACGTAGTTTAATCAAACTTTCTTCGGAAATTATAGAAGAATCATTTGATGAGACCACCGATGTATTTGATTTATTAGACCGAGCAGAATCGAAGCTTTACGAAGTAACACAAGGTAATATTAAACGAAGCTCGGAAACGGCTCAAAGTTTGGTGATACAAGCCAAAAAACGAATAGAAGAAATAGCGAACAAAGAGGGTTTAAGTGGAATTCCAACTGGTTTTCACGATTTAGACAAACTAACTTCGGGTTGGCAACCTTCGGATTTAATTATTATAGCTGCACGTCCGGGTATGGGTAAAACCGCCTTTGTACTTTCTATGGCTCGTAATATGGCAATTGATTATGGTGCACCTGTGGCTTTTTTCTCTTTAGAGATGTCTTCTGTTCAGTTAATTACCCGTTTAATTTCTAGTGAAACAGGACTTTCGTCTGAAAAATTAAGAACGGGAAAATTAGAAAAACACGAGTGGGAGCAACTTTCTATAAAAGTAAAAAATTTAGAAAAAGCACCTTTGTATATAGATGATACACCTTCGCTTTCTATTTTTGACCTTAGAGCAAAAGCACGTCGTTTGTCTTCGCAATACGGTATAAAAATGATAGTGGTAGATTACTTGCAGTTGATGACAGCAGGTGGATCTAGTAAAGGAGGAGGAAACCGTGAGCAGGAAATTTCTAGTATTTCGCGTAACCTTAAAGCTTTAGCAAAAGAACTTAATATTCCGGTTATTGCACTTTCGCAACTTTCGCGTGCGGTGGAAACTCGTGGATCTAGTAAAAGACCTTTACTTTCGGACCTTAGGGAATCTGGAGCAATTGAGCAAGATGCCGATATTGTATCGTTTATCTATCGCCCAGAATATTATAAAATTGACGAATGGGACGATGAGGAACAAAGTCCAACACAAGGGCAAGGAGAGTTTATTGTGGCAAAACACCGTAACGGTGGTTTAGA
Organism: Flavobacterium sp.; assembly: GCA_965662615.1. Lineage (GTDB taxonomy): Bacteria > Bacteroidota > Bacteroidia > Flavobacteriales > Flavobacteriaceae > Flavobacterium. Next base: position 9,460 of record CBFIIG010000048.1, on the reverse strand, counting down.
TAATATTCGTTTAAAATTTGTGGGTCATTTAGGTAAATTTGATAATTTAGACGACTTTGGCTCGGGTCTTGATGACTTACCTTCTAAAATGAATTTGGACAATCAGCCAGATCCTTTTTCTTCTAATTTACCAACAGCTAATGAAGCTTTTGGAAGCGATGATTCTTTTAGTAGTTTAGAAGAAGATGAGTCTGATTTGCCATTTTAAAATTAAATTATGAAAAAAATCATATTCCTTTTACTGTTGTTTTCTTTCTCGCTAAAAGCGTCAAGTTTATTGGTGCCAATGGAAGCAGAGCAACAACAAAATCATTTAAAAGCCTATGGAGTTACTTTTTGGGTTTTAGAAAAAGGTTTAAAAGTGAATTGGTTATTAAATTATAGAGGTGGTTCGTTTATGCTGCCCGATACGCCCGAAATTAGAAAAGAGTGTAAAATAAGAGGTGTAACTTTCGAGTTGGTTTCTGATGCTGGTGCAGCTGCAATATATAATGAAATAAGCAGTCCGGCTGTAAATATGGAAACTGTTGTTTTAGAAAAAGCACCAAAAATTGCGGTTTATACCCCAAAAGGAAAACAACCTTGGGACGATGCGGTTACTTTGGCTTTAACGTATGCTGAAATTCCATATACCGAAATTTACGATGAAGAAGTACTTTCGGATCAGTTAATTTTATACGATTGGTTGCATTTACATCACGAAGATTTTACAGGCCAGTACGGTAAATTTTATGGTTCTTATAAAAGTGTGCCTTGGTACATAGAGCATAAAAAAGAGGCAGAAGCTTTGGCTGAAAAATTAGGTTATTCTAAAGTTTCGGAAGAAAAAAGAGCTGTAGCTTTAAAAATAAGAGATTATGTTATTGGCGGCGGTTTTATGTTTGCCATGTGTTCTGCGACCGATAGTTTTGATATTGCATTGGCAGCCGAAGGTGTAGATATTTGTGAAGCCATGTTTGATGGTGATCCGAGCGAAGCCGATTATCAATCTTTAATCGATTATAATAATGGTTTTGCTTTTAAAGATTATGTGTTAGAACGTAACCCAAACACCTATGAATTTTCAGATATAGATACTACAGACGACAGACAAAAAGGATTGGTTAAGAAAGAGCAAGATTACTTTTCGTTAATGGATTTTTCGGCAAAATGGGATCCAATTCCTACTATGTTAAATCAAAACCACACCAGCTTGGTAAAAGGTTTTATGGGGCAAACTACTTCTTTTGCAGCCAATAAAATTAAAAGTAGTTTAATTATTTTGGGCGAAAATAAAATAAATGGAGAAGGGCGTTACATTCACGGTACAAAAGGTAAAGGAATATTTACCTTTTATGGTGGTCACGACCCCGAAGATTACCAACATAGAGTAGGAGATGCTCCAACGGTTTTAGATTTACATCCAAATTCGCCAGGTTATCGCTTAATTTTAAATAATGTTTTGTTTCCCGCTGCTCGTAAAAAGAAGCAGAAAACTTAAAATTAAAATCGCCAGCAAATAATGTTGGCTTTTTTATTAGGAGTACTCATTTCTATAACTTTATGCTCGGCTACATTTACTTTGTCTAAAATTTTAATTAGTGGGCGTAGGTTGTCGCTTTTAGAGATTAATGAAGTAAACCAACCTACTTGTTCCGCAAAATGAACGCTTTCGAAAATCATATTGGTTAAAAAAGTAATTTCGCCACCTTCGTACCATAATTCACTGTTTACACCACCAAAGTTGAGGTTGTTTTTGGCGTCTTTAGATTTTGAAAGGTTTTTATTTTTTCTGCTGTTTGCTTTTTCTGCTTCTGCTTTAGACTGATGAAAAGGTGGGTTGCATATGGTTGCATTAAAGTATTCATTTTCTCTAATAATATCTTTAAAAAGCAATCTTTTGTTTTTCTGAAATCTTATTTTTATAGCTTCTGTTAATTTATTGTCACTGCAATTTTGAGCCGCCGCTTCGTATGCCTGTTGGTCTATTTCGCTACCCACAAAATCGTAATTATAAACTGCATTTCCCAGTAACGGATAAATGCAATTAGCACCCGTTCCAATGTCTAAAATTTTAGCTTTTTCTTGTTTTATATTACCTTCGATTAAATCGTTTAAGTAATGTATGTAATCTACTCTACTAGGGATTGGCGGACATAAAAAACCTTTAGGAATTGACCAGTATTTTATGTTGTATTCTGTTTTTAATAAGGCTTTATTTAATAATAAAACGGCTTCAGGTTCAGAGAAATTTAAACTTAAAGTATCTTTTTTGGTGGTTATAAAATAGTTTTTAAGTTGTGGCTCTGCTTCTGCTAAAAGCGATATATCATAGCCTTTGTTGTGTGCGTTTTTAGGATGTAGCTCTTTTTTTGTATTATTTTCCATTGGTTGTTTTGCATAAAAAAAACCGACAATGTCGGCTTTTGAATTGTATTTTTTTGCTTAAAAAGCAGTGTTAAATGAAAGTGAAATACCTTTACTCTGTGGTACATTTCTACAAACGCCACCTACACAAACTAGTCCGCCTCGTTGGCGTCCGTAATTTATAGCTATTCGAGACGCTCCTTTACGGTAGCTACCACCAACATTATAATAATGTATTTGGTTTACTTCGTTCGAATTTCCGTAGTTATACATGTCCCAAACATAAACACCTAGTTTGTTGTTAAAATTGTATTCTAGTGTTCCGCCAACCCAGTTTTTTCTATCGCCTTCTGCCCACATGTGTTCTCCTTGAAAACGAATAGATCTTCCTTTGTCCAATAAATAACTGGCTTCTGCCGCAATAATATTAGTAGTTACAATTCCACCACCTTCTATAAGTCGTTGGTTGTAATATTGATTAATGTATGCAAAATTAGTATGTAAAGATTTGGATATTTTTTTAGTTACCTCTAAGTTAAAATCTGTAAAATATCGCTGACTAACGCCAAAAAATTTAGTATCGTAATCGGCTGGGAAAATTTTATATTCTCCTGCTAAATTATACCAATTGGCAAAGTTTAAAGCTACTTTAGTACCGTATTTACCTCCAAGTTTTGTGTCTTTTTTTATGTTGTAAAAAAGGTCAATTTGCCCACCTGTTTCACCTGCTTTTGTAATTGTAGCATCTGAAAAATCAACTTTAGCTTGTGCTTGATATACATATATATTAGCTAAATTATAATGATGTTGTTTGGTTAAACCAGGTGTGTAATTTAATATTTTATCGTTGTAATTTATACTAGTAGATTCTGGTATGGTATTGTATTTAGTAGGTGTACGCTCACTGTAAAAGTTCATGTTTTCAATACGTCTAAGGGTCATGTCTACTCCAAATCCTTTTTGTGTAAAACCTGTATTTAAAGTTACAGCATTTCCCTCTTTTACAAAATCATTGTTTAAATTTCCTTGGGTATCTAAAATAGCATCTGCTGTTTTATAATTGTATTCAGTAGAAGCATAAAAAGAGCCTTTGCTGTAATCTAATCTTCCGGCAATACCGTGTGTTATTTCTTCAAAGTTTGGATTTTCAATCTCAATTTTTTCTTGACGCCCTACATAACTCATTCCAAAATTAAGAAAAGAGTTTTCTAATTTAAATAACGATTCTAAAGCAAAATCAGCATCTAAGCCATATATATTACTGTCGGTTAATCCAAAACCTGTTCTTTGTTTACCATATAATGCTTTTATAAGCACATTGTCTGTTGGTTGGTATTTGATACGAGCTCCCATTAAGGCATTGTTTATTCCTAATGCACGATCTTCCCAATTTCTTAAAAGTAAACCTGATCCAAATTGTTCGTAAAAATGACCTAAAGTGATATCTATTTTGTTGGACTTGTAATTAAGGTAATAAGTTCCTAAATTAGTTCCTTTATATTCTGGATTGTAGTTTAGTAAGGCTTGGTTTTCATAGCCTTCTACTTGTATTCCTGTTGTAAACTTTTTGTATTTTGCGTTTAAAAGCAAATAATTATTAGACCTAAAACGATCTTCAAAAATAAAATCACCCAACTTATCATCGTCTAAATAATATTGAGAATTAGATTCTAAACCTCCAAATATTGTGATTTTTTCTTTTTCTGTTTCTTGAGCTTGCATTGAAAATGTAAAAGCCAAGCCAATTAGCAGTCCAAATTTTTTAGTCATTACAGTCCTTTTAATGTTTGGTATAATTCTTCCTCAGCACCTTCTGTATAGCCATTTGCGATGTGAACAATTTTATTGTTTTTTACCACAATTAAATAAGGTACATTGATTATTGATAGTGCTCTTTTTAAATCGTGATTGGTGTCTAATAAAATTTTATAAGGCCAACCTTTTCCATTTACCATAGCATTAACTCTTTTTTTTGTTCTAGAGTCGTCTATGGAAACGGCTATAACTTCAAAGTTAATTTCTTCTTGCCATTCTTCATAGTTTTCATTTATAGCAGCTAGTTCTCTAATACATGGTGCACACCAAGTAGCCCAAAACGAAAAGACGTAAAGCTTATCTGCTTCGGAAAAATCACTATTTATATTAATGTCTTGGTTGTCTAAGTCTTTTAATGTTAGGGAAGGTAATTCAGTTTGTCCAAAAGCAAACGATGCAAATAATAAGGTTGTAAAAAATATTTTTTTCATTGTAATTGATTTATAAAAAAACAAATATAGCAAAATTTAAAGACGCTCCTAATAAAACTATACTTTGATTTTTTGATTAATACTTATCCACTATTCAATTATTATGCCTAAGCTTTTTGAATTACTATAACGTTATAGTTTTTGCCGCTTTTTTTATTTAAATTTTAGTTTTTTTAATTATAAAATGTATATTTGTTGCATCTATTAATTAATTTTTAAAATATGAAAAAATATTTACTTTTAGCCTTAGTGGCTTTACCTATGTTTTCATCTGCTCAAACAATATGGTTAGATGATTTTAACGATGCGAATTTAGATGGCTGGACTTTAGTTGATTCTGATGGAGATGGAAATAACTGGACAACTGCTGCGCTTACATATTCAGTAGGTGGTGACCAAACGGTTATGCGTTCTGCTTCATGGATATCTTCTGGTCCATTAAATCCAAATAACTGGGCTATTTCACCAGCTATTAATTTATCAACTTACACTCCTAATGATGATTTAGTTTTAACTTGGAAAGTTTCAGCTATTGATGCCGATTGGGATGTTGAAAATTATTCTGTGTATGTAGGGACTGTTAACACTGTAGCTGCTTTAGGAGCAACAACTCCAGTTTTTACAGAAGCAACTTTAAACAATGTTAATGAATTAACATTACGCAGTGTTGATATGTCTTCTTTTGCGGGCCAAACAGTTTATGTAGCTTTTAGACACCACGGAGTAACGGATCAATTTACTATGGAAATTGATGATGTAGAAGTTAAGAATTTATATAATAATGAAGCGAGTTTAACTTCATTAAACATGGATTCTTTTGCAATTTTAAATTCCGCAACAGATGTTGTAGGAACAATTACAAATCTTGGAGGTAATACAATTACTTCACTGGAAATTAAGTGGACAGTAGATGGAGGTTCTACATATCAGACCCAAACTTTAACTGGCTTATCAATTGATTCATATGATTCGTATGACTTTACACATAGTGTGCCTTGGACACCAAACGCTGCGAGCCAGTTTGTATTAGAAGTTGAAGTTTCTATGGTTAATGGAGTTGTTGACCCAGTAATGGCAAATAATTCAGCTGAAGTTTCAATTAATGTAGCTACTCAAACAACTACAATGATGCCGCTTTATGAGAAATTTACAAGTTCAACTTGTGGTCCATGTGCTTCTTTTAATAATGGTTTCTTTAACGCACATTACGCTGCGAATGAAGCTAATGTAAATTTAATTAATTACCAAGTTAACTGGCCAGGTGCGGGTGATCCATATTATACTCCAGAGATTGGTGTAAGAAGAACTTTTTATGGAATAGAAGCTGCACCTACATTATTATTAAATGGAAAAGATACTCCTGGAACTGCTGCGGCTATTAATACAATGCTTGTTGATGAAGGTCAGGCTTCGGCGTATTTTGAGTTAGATGCAACCTATACTTTAACTGGAAATACAGTTACAGTTGACGTAGTTACTATGCCATATCTTACAGGAAACTTTGTATTACACGCTGTTGCAATTGAATTACTTACAACAGGTAATGTAGCTTCAAATGGAGAAACTTCATTTAAACACGTTGCTATGGATATGATTCCTACTGCAAATGGAACTTCAATAACTACTGTTGCAGGTACTTCTATAAATACACAATTAACAGCTGATTTATCAAACACAAATGTTGAAGAAATTTCAGACGTAAGAGTAGTTGTATTTGTTCAAGATGATTCAATCAAACAAGTGATGCAATCTAAGCAAGCTTCTGGTAGTTTAAGTGCAATTTCAGTAGATAATTCAACTGTTAAAGTATATCCAAACCCAACTAACGGGATTGTTTCAATAGCAACAATAGATACTTTAGATGTTATTGTTTTTGATACTTTAGGTAAGCAAGTTTACTCTAAATTAGCTGTTGAAAACGGAACTCAATTAGACTTATCTAGTTTAAACTCGGGTGTATATTTTATGCAATTACAAAACGACTCAACTAAAAAAGTTGAAAAATTAGTGATTAAATAATATTATATAAAATATAATTTGTAAATTGGGGCATTATTATTGATGCCCCTTTTTAATTTTAATATTTACAATATGAAAAAAATTACTTTATTACTAGCATGCTTTGCTATTCAATCCATTTTTGCTCAATTTACTGTAACAGATGGTGATGGAAATCAAATGACAGAGGGTCAGATTTTTACGTTTTCTAGTTTAAATTACCAAGATGCTTCTTTGGACTTTTTTGTTAATAACACTACTAGTTCTCCTATCACAACCAAAATAAAATGTGTTGCAATTTCTAATGCTACTGGTCAAAACTTCGAGTTATGTTATGGAACATGTTTGAATTCTGTTGCTGTAGGTCAATTTTATCCTCAGTCTGGTGTAGTTGTTCAACCAAATAGTAATTCAGGACCTGGAAATCATTTCTTTAATACTTTTGCAGGCGACGGTAATTCGTTAATTGATTATACATTTAAGTTTGTACAATTAAATTCTGCTGGTGCAGAAGTTGGTAATGGTTTAACTATTGTATATAGATATGATCCGAATAACTTATCATCAGATTCATTTAGAACACCTCTAGAAAAAATGGGTGTTAAGGTTTTAAATTCAATTGTTACTAATAATTTAAATTTAACAGTTACTAAGACTACTGTTTTTGAATTATTTGATGTTACAGGAAGAAAAGTATTTAGAAATAAACTAACTCCAGGAAATTCAAGTTTATCATTATCTAATTTACCTTCATCTGTTTATATAGCATCGTTTACTAATGCTACAACAAATAAAAGAGCAACGGTTAAAATTATTAAAAAATAATTTATAGTTTATGCGTTTGTTAAAAGGACTTTATATCTGTTTATTTACGCTTTTAATTTCTTGTAATGAGGACTATACTGTTATACAACCTGATTTTACTTTAATTGTAAATGCAGACGATTCTGTGGTTTCATTAGGAAATACAATTACTTTTAATGCAGTTACTAATGCAGGTGATAATGTAACAGAAAACACTGTTTTTTCTATTGACAACTCTACAATTGTTGGTAATTCATTTACAGCTACTAACTTAGGTTCTTATCAAGTTATTGCTAATTATGGTGGTAAAGCATCAGAACCAATTACTGTTCGTTTTTTTGATCCCTCAGAGGTAAACTTTAAAAAAAGAGTGCTTGTTGAAGATTATACGGGTACTTGGTGTGGATTTTGTACAAGAGTTTCTTATGCGATTGGTCAAATTGAAGCTCAAACTTCAAATGTTGTTGCTGTTGCAATTCACAGGGCAAGTAGCGTTCCTACAAATAGTGATTATGATCCGTACAACTTTGACTCTTCTGCTTTAGAAGCTACTTTAGCCGCGGTTGGTTATCCTAAAGGGTACTTAAATAGAACCATTCAGTGGACTTCTCCAGAGGACTTTAATATTGATCAGGTTTTAAATTTAACTCAAGGTGAAGCGCCTAAATTGGGTTTAAAACTGAAAACTGAAGTTACTGGAAATACAGCTAATGTAGATGTTAAAGTGTTATTTGGGCAAGATTATTCTAATTTAAAGTTAGTACTTTATGTTTTAGAGAATGGTTTAATTCATTATCAAAAGAATTACACCAATCATTACGGTGGTGTAAATCCAATACCAAATTATATTCATAACCACGTTTTACGTTCTTGTGAGACCAGTTTGTTTGGAGATGCTATTTCTAATACCGAATCTGTTACAGATAATGAGTTTTTAAGAAACTTTACAATTCAACTACCTTCAAGTATAGAAGATTCTACCAATTTGGATTTTGTTGCGTTTATAATAGATGAAAACGGAACAGTAGTAAACGTGCGAAAAGCAGGTATTGGTTACGACCAAGTATATGAAGTTTTATAAGTTAAAATAACTTAATACTATAGAAGCCGCTTATTCATAAGCGGCTTTTTTATGATTAATATTATAGTATGTTTTTTGTAAATGTAAGTTGTACTTTTATTTTTAACCTTGCTTTGTATCTCGCTTTTAATTATTAATTACAACTATATGTATAGTAAAAACTTCTAGTATTTATTTATGCTTTTTATGTATCTTCTGTATATTTTTTCCATAAAAAAAAACCACTCGCTAGGAGTGGTTTTCTTTATAAGTAAGTTAGTCTATTAGACGTTATTTTATTTTTGTAACAACAGCTGCAAAAGCTTCTGGGTGGTTCATAGCTAAATCGGCTAAAACCTTACGGTTTAATTCGATATTATTTGCTTTTATTTTACCCATAAACTGTGAATAGCTCATTCCGTGCATACGTGCACCAGCGTTAATACGCATAATCCATAAAGAACGGAAGTTTCTTTTCTTTTGTTTTCTATCGCGGTAAGCATAAACTAATGCTTTTTCTACTGCGTTTTTAGCTACTGTCCAAACGTTTTTACGTCTTCCAAAGTAACCTTTGGCTTGTTTTAATACTTTTTTTCTACGTGCTCTTTTAGCAACTGAATTTACCGATCTTGGCATAATTTTAAATGTTTTTTGTAGTAAGGCGGTTATTTCTAACTCTTTTAGAATTGTATTCTGCCCACTCCAGGGTTATTAATTTGTTTTAACCAACACTAAGATTATATTAATCTTAATTGTGTTTTAATGCTTTTCTCATCTGCTTCGTGTACCAATCCAGAGTGAGTTAAAGCTAATTTACGCTTTTTAGATTTCTTTGTTAAGATGTGACTCTTAAAAGCATGTTTTCTTTTGATCTTTCCAGAACCAGTCAACTTAAAACGTTTCTTGGCGCTAGATTTGGTTTTCATTTTAGGCATTTTCTTCCTGTTTTTAACTAATCTTACTTACTATCTTTTGTTGCAGTGCAACCTTTATTTTTTCTTTTTAG
>CBFIIG010000047.1:0-12930 GCA_965662615.1 Flavobacterium sp. | reverse complement strand
AAAATTCAAATGGTTAAAAAAATACATCAAGATTATTATAATGCGGGAGGTAATTCACATTTTAGTTATGAGTTAGTCACTCTAAAAAAATCTTATTTTGTTTCAGAAGAATTTTCTAAAGAGTTAAAACAGGGGAGTAGTGTTCAAATAAATCACTCTTTATTATTTAATCAATGCAATAAAATAAGTATTTTAAATTCGCCAGTATTGTCCGAAGTATATTCGCTACGTTGGTTCTCTAATTTGGTAATTCCTATTCTTTTCTTATTGGTTTTTGCTCAGAATCATTTTTCTAAAATAAAACCTAGAGCTACATTTTTAATAAGCGGTATTTTGGTATTAGGCGCATTTATATTCAATTTGTTTTTTTAACAAGCAGATAAGTTTACACCCAAAGCCAATCCACCTTCGCTGGTTTCTTTATATTTAGAATTCATATCTTTTGCGGTTTCCCACATGGTGCTAACTACTTTGTCTAAAGGTACTTTTGCATTTTTAGCATCGGTTTCTAAAGCCAATTCGGCAGCATTAATAGCTTTTAAAGCCCCCATAGTATTACGTTCTATACAAGGTACTTGCACTAAACCACCAATTGGGTCACATGTAAGTCCTAAATGATGCTCCATTGCAATTTCTGCGGCGACCATAACCTGTTCTGGGGTTCCGCCCATTACTTCGCATAAACCTGCGGCAGCCATTGCGCTACTCACACCAATTTCCGCTTGGCAGCCACCCATTGCGGCACTTATTGTAGCACCTTGTTTAAAAATACTTCCAATTACTCCTGCAACTTCTAAGAATTGTTTGATTTGTTTTTCATCGGCTTCGTGGTTTTCTATTACCAAATAATACATTAAAACGGCAGGTATAACCCCTGCACTACCATTGGTGGGTGCTGTAACCACTCTTCCTAAAGCAGCATTTACTTCGTTAACAGATAAGGCAAAACAACTTACCCATTTTAATATTTGTCTAAATTTTACTTCGGTTTGTCGTATAATTTTCATCCAAGAGTAGGGATCCTCATAAGGCAATACTCCTATTAGGTTTTTATGCATATCATAAGCTCTTCGTCTTACATTTAAACCACCAGGTAGAGTACCTTCCGTATGGCAGCCGATATACATACATTCTAACATGGTGTCCCAAATACGCATTAATTCTTTATCAATTTCGGTTTCACTGCGCATAGAAAGTTCATTTTCATGCACAATTTGAGAGATGGATTTATTTTCTGAATGACAGAATTCTAAAAGTTCTGCAGCTTTATCAAACTGATATGGAAAACTACATCTTATTTCTTCGTTTTTTTGAGCGTTCTCTAATTCTTCTACAACCACAAAACCTCCACCTATGCTATAATAAGTTGCTTTATGTTCTTTATTTTCGGAGAAAGCCGTAAAAGTTAAAGCATTGGCATGAAACGGTAAAAATGAACGGTTAAAAACAATGTCTTTTTCAAAATCAAAAGGAATAATAATTTCGTTACCTAAAAATATTTCCTTCTTATTTTTAATGGCACTTATAATAACATCAATGCTTTCTACTGGAATATATTCAGGATCTGCACCACTTAAGCCTAACATAACTGCTAAATCAGTTGCGTGTCCTTTACCTGTTAAAGATAAAGACCCATACAAATCAACTTGAACGCGATTTATCTTATCCAAAAGGTTTTCGCTTCTTAGTTCTGCTAAAAAACGTTCGGCAGCTCGCCAAGGACCTAAAGTATGAGAACTAGAAGGGCCAACGCCTATTTTTAACATGTCAAAAACTGAAATACATTCCATAGCTATATCGTTATAGTGCAAATATAATTCAAAAAATACGAATTAAACTACTTATTAAAATCATTTAAATTAAAGATTTATGAGAGCTTATTTTTCAGTCATTTATGCTTAATAAAATAATTATTTCCGACAATAAATGTCAGTTTGTCAGTTTGTAAAAGCCTATTTTATATGGTTTTCTGCCAAATTTCAACTAAATATCAAATGGCATAAAACTTGACTTGTAGAAAAACAAATGCGAGTAACGCAGTAAAATAAACACTAATAAATTAGAATTAAATAAATAGATTATGAGTAAGATTATCGGAATCGATTTAGGTACAACCAACTCTTGTGTTTCTGTAATGGAAGGTGGAGAGCCAGTTGTAATTGCAAATGCAGAAGGAAAAAGAACAACACCATCTGTAATTGCCTTTGTAGAAGGTGGAGAAATTAAAGTAGGTGACCCAGCAAAACGCCAGGCAGTTACTAACCCTACAAAAACTATTGCATCTGTAAAACGTTTTATGGGTAATAAGTATTCAGAAAGTGCTAAAGAAGCATCTACTGTTGCTTATAAAGTAGTAAAAGGAGATAACGACACTCCACGTGTTGATATTGATGGTCGTTTATATACACCACAAGAATTATCTGCAATGACACTTCAAAAAATGAAGAAAACAGCAGAGGATTATTTAGGTACAACAGTTACACAAGCTGTTATTACTGTTCCTGCTTATTTTAACGATGCGCAACGTCAGGCTACAAAAGAAGCTGGACAAATTGCTGGTTTAGAAGTAATGCGTATAATCAATGAGCCTACTGCAGCGGCTTTAGCTTACGGATTAGACAAACAAGGAAAAGACCAAAAAATTGCAGTTTACGATTTAGGTGGAGGTACTTTTGATATTTCTATCCTTGAATTAGGAGATGGAGTTTTTGAAGTATTATCTACAAACGGAGATACACATTTAGGTGGAGATGATTTTGACCAAGTTATTATTGATTGGTTAGCCAATGACTTTAATACTGCAGAAGGTATAGATTTACGTAAAGACCCAATGGCTTTACAACGTTTAAAAGAAGCAGCTGAAAAAGCAAAAATTGAGTTATCATCTTCTGCACAAACAGAAATTAACTTACCATATGTTACAGCTACAGCTTCAGGACCAAAACACTTGGTACAAACTTTAACAAAAGCTAAATTTGAGCAATTAGCAGCTACTTTGGTAAAACGTTCTATGGAGCCAGTTGCAAAAGCATTAAGCGATGCAGGTTTATCTACAGGAGATATTGACGAAGTAATTTTAGTAGGAGGTTCTACTCGTATTCCAGTTATACAAGAACAAGTAGAAAAATTCTTTGGTAAAAAAGCATCTAAAGGAGTTAACCCAGATGAAGTTGTTGCAATTGGAGCAGCTATTCAAGGTGGAGTTTTATCTGGAGATGTAAAAGACGTATTATTATTAGACGTTACTCCATTGTCTTTAGGTATTGAAACTATGGGAGGTGTAATGACTACTTTAATTGAGTCTAACACAACTATTCCAACTAAAAAGTCTCAAATATTCTCAACAGCAGCAGATAATCAACCAACAGTTGAATTACACGTTTTACAAGGAGCTAGACCAATGGCTGCAGACAATAAAACAATTGGACGTTTTAATTTAGACGGAATTCCACCAGCACAAAGAGGTGTTCCACAAATTGAAGTAACTTTTGATATTGATGCAAACGGAATTATTAAAGTATCTGCAACTGATAAAGGAACAGGTAAATCACATGATATTCGTATTGAAGCTTCTTCTGGTTTAACTGCCGAAGAAATTGAAAGAATGAAACAAGATGCTGAAGCAAATGCTGGAGCTGATAAAATTGCTAGAGAAAGAGTTGAAAAATTAAACGAAGCTGATGCAATGGTGTTTCAAACTGAAAGCCAATTGAAAGAATTAGGTGAGAAATTATCTGATGAACACAAAACAGCTATTGAATATGCTTTAACGGAACTTAAAATGGCTCACGAATCACAAGATTTAGCTGCTATTGATACTGCTTTAGCAAATATTAACGCTGCTTGGAAAACTGCAACAGATGCTATGTACGCTCAAAGCGAACAAGGGCAACAAGCAGAACCACAAGCTGAAGCTTCTGGAGATCAAACTCAAGATGTAGATTTTGAAGAAGTAAAATAATTCAAACTATTATATTACTAAAAAGACCGCTCATTGAGCGGTCTTTTTTTATATTAATAACGTTATTATGGTGTAACTATAAAAGTGAAATACATATTAAAAAATATCAATACTTCCTTTTCCTTCTCTAATAATTTCTGGTTCTGAAGTTGATAGGTCTATAATTGTAGAAGCTATATTGTCTCCGTAGCCACCATCTATTACTAAGTCAACTTTGTTTTGCCACTTTTCAAAAATCAGCTCTGGGTCGGTGCTGTATTCTATTACTTCATCTTCGTCATGTATAGAAGTAGAAATAATAGGGCAGCCTAACATAGCAACTATTTGTTGTGCTATTTTATTATCGGGCACTCGAATACCAACGGTTTTCTTTTTTCTAAAAGCCTTTGGTAAATCGTTATTACCAGGCAAAATAAAGGTATAAGGTCCTGGTAAAGCTCTTTTTAAAATTTTAAAAGTTGCAGTATCAATTTGTTTTACATAATCGGCAATGTGACTTAAATCGTTACAAACAAACGAGAAATTAGCTTTTTCTAGCTTTATGTTTTTAAGTTTTGCAATGCGTTCTAAAGCTTTTGTACTTTTTATAGAGCAACCTAAACCATAAACGGTATCGGTAGGATAAATGATAACGCCACCGTCGCGCAATAAATCAACCACTTTTTGCAGTTCCTTCTCGCTTGGATTGTCTTCGTATATTTTTATAAAAATGCTCATAATTAGTTGTTTAGTACTTGCAATTTAGCAAATTTTAATAAAATTTTCTTTAAACCACCAACATCAAATCTAATTTCTGCTTTTTTATCGCCGCCAACTCCTTCAAGGGTTACAACTTCTCCTTTTCCAAAACGCTCGTGCATTACTATATTGCCAACGGATAAACCATAGGTTGCTTTATCTTTTGCAGGGTCTGCTGCTTGTTGTGGTTTTAAAGCTTTTAATTTTCTAATATTAGTTCTAGGTTGCTCATCTGTGATGTATTTAGGCGGAGTACCCGCTACTGGTTTATTTTGTCGAAGTTTAGATTTATCTACATCGCCAAAAATATCCATATCCATCATGGGTTTAAAGCGGTAATTGCTATTTTGTTCCGGATTTAAATATTCTAAATATTCGCTATTTATTTCTTCTATAAAACGTGATGGTTCGCTATCAACTAATTTTCCCCAGCGGTAACGTGATTGTGCATAGGTTAAATACGCCTGATGTTCGGCACGTGTTAGTGCTACATAAAATAAACGACGTTCTTCTTCTAGTTCACTACGTGTGTTTAAACTCATGGCACTAGGGAATAAATCTTCTTCTAAACCAACTACAAATACATGCGGAAATTCTAACCCTTTTGCCAAGTGAATGGTCATCAATGCTACACGATCATCGTCGCCTGTGTCTTTATCTAAATCGGTTGCAAGTGCTACGTCTTCTAAAAATTCGGCTAATGAACCTCTTGCACCATCAATTTCTTTTTGACCTTCGGTAAAGTCTTTTATACCGTTTAAAAGTTCTTCTATATTTTCTATACGAGCAATACCCTCTGGTGTTCCGTCTTTTTTAAGTTCTTGTACCAAACCTGTTTTTTTGGTAATATGATCGGTCAAGAAAAAAGCATCTTGGTTTTGCTCTATTACCTGAAAACTCTTAATCATAGTAATAAAATCACTTAATTTAGTTTTAGTAGGGTTGTTAAGCTTTAAATCTATTTTATCTATATGCTCTATAATTTCCCAAATAGAACGCTTGTAATGATTGGCAGCAACGGTTAATTTTTCTAAAGTTGTGGCACCAATTCCCCTTGCCGGGTAATTAATTACACGCATTAAAGCTTCTTCGTCTTTAGGGTTGACTACCAAACGTAAATAGCCTAAAACATCTTTAATTTCTTTGCGTTGGTAAAAAGATAAACCTCCGTAAATGCGATATGGAATATCTCTTTTACGCAAAGCATCTTCCATGGCTCTGGATTGCGCATTGGTTCGGTATAAAATGGCAAAATTACCGTTTGGTAATTGGTTTTGCATTTTCTCCTCAAAAATAGTTGAAGCAACAAAACGGCCTTCTTCACCATCGGTTAAACTTCGGTGTACTTTTATAGGTGGCCCGTCGTTATTGGCAGTCCAAACTATTTTATCGAGTTTGGTTTTGTTTTTATCTATTACATTATTTGCCGCTTCTACTATGTTTTTTGTTGAACGGTAATTTTGCTCTAAACGGTACATTTGTACATTCTCGTAATCTTTTTGAAAGTTAAGAATGTTATTAATATTGGCTCCTCTAAAGGCATAAATACTTTGTGCATCGTCACCAACCACACAAATATTTTGAAAACGGTCTGACAAGGCTCTAACAATTAGATATTGCGAATGGTTTGTATCTTGGTATTCATCTACCATTATGTATCTAAACCTATTTTGGAATTTTGCTAAAACTTCTGGAAAACGGTTTAATAGCTCGTTGGTTTTTAATAATAAATCGTCAAAATCCATGGCTCCCGATTTAAAGCAACGTTCTACATAGTTTTTATAGATTTCGCCTAAACGTGGCTTTTTGCTCATGGCATCGGCCTCTATTAATTCGGGATTATTAAAATAGGCTTTTACGGTTATTAATGAGTTTTTATACGAAGATATACGCCCTAAAACCTGTTTGGGTTTGTAAATATCACGATCTAATTGTAGTTCTTTAATTATAGATGAAATTAAACGCACCGAATCTTGCGTATCATAAATAGTAAAATTCGATGGATAGCCTAATTTATCGGCTTCGCTGCGTAAAATGCGTGCAAAAACAGAGTGAAAAGTTCCCATCCAAAGGTTTTTGGCCTCGTTATTGCCTACAATGTTAGCAATTCGCTCTTTCATTTCCCTTGCTGCTTTGTTGGTAAAGGTAAGTGCTAATATATTAAATGCATCTACACCCATACTCATTAGCTTGGCTATACGAACGGTAAGCACACGTGTTTTTCCAGAGCCGGCTCCTGCAATTATTATCATTGGACCGTCTTTTTGGAGAACGGGTGCACGTTGCGCTTCGTTTAATTGGTCTATGTAGGATTGAATCATTTTTACGTATAAATATCTACAAAAATAGGTTACACAGTTATGATTTACAATTTATTTATATGATTTGTCGGCGAAAGTGTTATTTTTGTAAACCGATGCATAGGCCTGATAGAAACGGCATCCTTTTTATAAAGCGTAGCGGTATAAAAAGATAGAGTGAGTAGCAGGAAACAGCTCCTTAAAAAAGTTATAATTTTAAATTGAATATATGAATTTTGATGCAGTTTTAGAAGTAGTTTTAATGACCTTACCTACCGTGGTGGTTGCCGTTGTAGTTGGTGGCGTTTTGTTTTTTTTAATTACACGTTTTTTAAAACACGAAGAAAACAGAAGACGTTACGAACTTTTACGCGAAACAAAAGTGGCTGCTTTACCAATGAAGTTACAAGCTTATGAGCGCATGGTTTTATTTTTAGAACGCATAAATTTATCTCAAATTTTACTGCGTGTTTTACCGCCAAGTACAGATAAAATTGATTATGCTACTTTATTGGAACACAGTATTCAAACTGAATTTGAACATAACTTAGCGCAACAAATTTATGTTTCGGGTGTGGCTTGGGACGCGGTTTTAAAAGCAAAAAACTCTACGGTTAGTTTAATTAGAAATGCGGTTATGGACAACGAAGTTTTAGATGCAAATGGTTTAAGAGAGCAGTTGCTTATTGAATTGGCAGAACAAGGCGAATCGGCTAGTAGCGTGGCTATTGCTATTTTAAAGAATGATTTAAAAATGGTTTTTTAAATCGTAATTTTTAGGTTTAGGCTTTATATTTTAACTTAAAATTTTTGAATAAAAAAGGGAAGCTTAAACTTCCCTTTTTTATTGTAATTATTATATTTTACTATTTAAAATAGCTAAAATTATGGTTATTTTCTATTTTTAGTAAGGTTTGATAAATTAGCTTAATTACATTTTCTACATCGTCTCTGTGAACCATTTCTACGGTAGTATGCATGTAGCGTAAAGGAAGTGATATAAGTGCCGATGCTACACCGCCATTGCTATATGCAAATGCATCTGTATCTGTTCCTGTTACACGTGACGAAGCCATTCTTTGAAATGGTATTTTATTAGCTTCGGCAGTATCTAAAATTAAATCACGTAGGTTGTTTTGTACCGCTGGAGCATAAGTTACAACAGGGCCTTTACCCATTTTTGTTTCTCCTTCAATGCGTTTTTCTATCATTGGAGTAGTGGTGTCATGACAAACATCTGTAACAATTGCAATGTTTGGTTTAATGGTTTGCGTAATCATTTCGGCACCACGAAGTCCAACTTCTTCTTGTACTGCATTTACTATATATAGTCCAAAAGGAAGTGTTTTTTTATTTTCTTTTAGCATTCTGGCAACTTCTGCAATCATAAATCCACCCATGCGGTTATCTATTGCTCTACAAACAAATTTATTTTCGTTTAAAACTTCAAATCCATCCGGATATGTAATAACGCAACCTACGTGTACACCTAATGCTTCAACTTCGTCTTTTGTAGTACAACCACAGTCTATAAAAATATTTTCTATTTTAGCTGGTGTTTCTTCAGAGCGATTACGTGTGTGTATAGCTGGCCAACCAAAAACACCTCTTACAATTCCTTTTTTTGTGTGAATATTTACTCGTTTAGAAGGTGCAATCATGTGATCACTTCCACCGTTTCTAATTACATAAATAAGTCCATCATCGGTTATGTAATTTACATACCAAGCAATTTCGTCAGAGTGTCCTTCTATAACTACTTTAAACGGTGCGTCTGGGTTTATAACGCCTACAGCTGTTCCGTATGTGTCGGTATATGTAGTGTCAACGTAAGGTTTTAAATATTCTAACCATATTTTTTGACCTTCAGACTCGTATCCTGTAGGAGCTGAATTGTTTAAGTATTTTTCTAAAAAAGAAAGTGCTTTATCGTTTAAAATTGTTTTCATTTTTGATGTGTTATATTTTTGCTAAATTAAGAAATTAACACAATCTATTTCGTTAAAAAACGTTAATTTTGAATAAGAAATTTAGGAATTAATGCGTATTTATATTTTCTTTTTTGTTTTTAGTTTGCCACTTTTTGCACAGCAAGATAGCATACCCCAAGTTGTAGAAGATACAACTAAGGTATATGTTATGTATTTAGATGAAGTAGATTTGTTTGGTGATTCTGATGCTATGCTTGAATACAAACGTTTAAAACGTAGAGTGTATAAAGTGTATGGTTTTGCAAAGTTAACGGCTGCTAATTTAGATAAGATTGACAAAACAATGGCGGCTTTAAAAAGTAATAAAGACAAACGTAAATATTTTAAAATTGCCGAAAAATACATGACAGACCATTTTGAGCCTCGTTTAAAGAAATTGTCTTATAATGATGCTATGGTTTTAATTAAACTCATCCATAGGCAAACAGGAACAACAACTTATGAGTTAATTAAAGATTATAAAAGTGGTTTTAAAGCAGTTATTTCTAATACTACTGCACGTGTATTTGGTTTGAATTTAAAAAAAGAATTTCAACCAATTTCTGTAAAAGAAGATTTTTTAATTGAAAAAATTTTACAAGAAGCTTTTTTAGAACGTCGTTTAATTGAACAAAAACCAGCTTTTGAAATTGATTATCCTGCTTTAGAAGATAAGTGGAAATTAAATTAGTAATTTTTATCCATAAAAAAAGCCGTTAATTTTATAATTAACGGCTTTTTTAGCTATTCTTTCGAAAATTACTTAGTAAATAATAACTCTCTGTATTTAGTTAAAGTCCACATTTCATCGTCAACCAATAGTTCTAATTTATCTGCGTGGTATCTAATTTCTTCGAAAAATGGTTTTACTACATCACAATAATGGTTTGCCATTTTAACAATATCTGTCATTGCATTACCTGTTTTTCGTGCTTCAATCATGGCACTAATTTGGTTATTTATAACCTCAATATGATTCGATATTTGCTTTATTAAAACAATTTGCTCTTTACCTATTTTTTCGAAATCTTTACCAAAAATTTCCTTTAAACCTTTTACATTTTCTATTAATGTATTTTGGTATTTAATTGCTGTAGGTATTACGTGATTACGTGCAATATCTCCTAAAACTCTACTCTCTATTTGTATTCTTTTTGTGTATTCTTCTAATTCAATTTCATAACGTGCCTCAACCTCTACATGGTTCATTATGTTTAATTCTTCATATAAAGAAAATGCTTTTTTAGATACTTTTGCAGCTAAAGCTTTTGGTGTGGTTTTATTATTACTAAGACCTCTTTTCTTTGCTTCTTTTTCCCAAGCTTCACTGTAACCATCACCTTCAAATAAAATATTTTTAGATTGTTTAATGTATTCGCGTAATACATTAAATATAGCTTCGTCTTTCTTAAGGTTTTTATCTTTTATTAAAGCATCAACTTCTGCCTTAAAATCAATTAGTTGTTTTGCAACAACTGCGTTTAAAGTAGTCATTGGGTTTGCACAATTTGCAGTTGAACCTACCGCTCTAAATTCAAATTTATTTCCTGTAAAAGCAAAAGGAGATGTTCTGTTACGGTCTGTATTGTCTAATAAAACATCTGGAATTTTACCTACTACATTTAATTTTAAGTCTGTTTTTTCTTCAGGTGAAAGTTTTCCTTTACTTACACCTTCCAATTCTTGTAATACTTTAGTTAATTGACTACCAATAAATACAGATATAATGGCTGGTGGTGCTTCGTTTGCTCCTAATCTGTGATCGTTACTAGCTGATGCTATTGATGCTCTAATTAATTCTTCGTATTCGTTAACAGCTTTTATTGTATTAATGAAAAAAGTTAAAAACTGTAAGTTGCTCATTGGAGTTTTTCCTGGACTTAACAAGTTAATTCCTGTATCCGTTGCTAATGACCAGTTGTTGTGCTTACCAGAGCCGTTCACACCTTTAAAAGGTTTTTCGTGTAATAAAACTTTAAAATAGTGACGTTCTGCAACTTTATGCATTATATCCATTAATAAAGAGTTGTGGTCAACGGCAAGGTTGGTTTCTTCAAAAATTGGAGCTAATTCAAATTGATTAGGTGCTACTTCATTATGACGTGTTTTAACAGGTATTCCTAATAACATACATTCGTTTTCTAAATCGCGCATGTAATTTAAAACACGTGTAGGTATAGAACCAAAGTAATGGTCGTCTAATTGTTGGCCTTTGGCCGAAGAGTGTCCTAATAAAGTTCTTCCAGTTAAAGCAATATCTGGTCTTGATGCAGCTAAAGAAGAGTCAATTAAGAAATATTCTTGTTCCCAACCTAAAGTAGGTGTTACTTGTTTTACATTTTTGTCAAAATATTTTGCGACATCTGTTGCTGCTGAGTCTATGCTTTGTAATGCTCTTAATAAAGGTGCTTTGTTATCTAATGCTTCTCCTGTGTACGATACAAATACTGTTGGAATACATAAAGTTGTTCCGTAAATAAATGCAGGTGATGTAGGATCCCAAGCAGTATAACCTCTAGCTTCGAAAGTGTTTCTAATTCCTCCATTTGGGAAACTAGATGCGTCTGGCTCTTGTTGAACCAATTGTGTTCCACCAAATTTTTCTACAGGGTCGCTTCCATCCATAGACGTTTCAAAAAAGGCATCGTGCTTTTCTGCTGTTGTACCTGTAAGTGGCTGAAACCAGTGTGTATAATGTGTTACGTTTTTAGATAATGCCCATTCTTTCATTCCCATAGCAACAGTTTCTGCCATAGATCGGTCAATTTTTTGACCATGTTTTACAGCGTTTTTAACCGCTTTATAAGCATCGGGTGTTAAGTATTGTCGCATGGATTTGTCATTAAAAACATTGCTGCCAAAAATAGCAGATTTACGATCTAATTTTTCTACATGAACAGGTACTCTAGTTGAAGTTTGTTGTAGTGCTTGAAAACGAATTGTTGACATAATTGTTGGATTAGTTAGTTGTTACACTTAAATTCTCTGCAAATATAATTAATTTTTGTTTTAATTTTAAATTCACCCCTATTTTTTTAGGGGGTGTTTGTGTTAAAATTAAATTTTAACTTTATAGTTATTAACGACGAGAACATTATGCTTGTAAATGAAGAAGCACCAACTTTCGTGGGTGCTTCTATTTTATAAATTAAAAAATTATGCTTTTACAGGAATGTTTTCTAACACTTCTAAAACAAATTTCCAATATTTTTGAGCCGATGAAATACTAGCTCTTTCATCGGGACTATGTGCTCCTTTAATAGTAGGTCCAAAAGAAATCATATCCATGTTTGGGTAATTGGTTCCTAAAATTCCACATTCTAAACCAGCATGACAAGCAACTATACGCGCTTTATTTCCGTTTTGCTTTTCGTAGATAGCACTTAATACGTTTAGTATTTCCGAATCTACTTTTGGTGTCCAACCTGGGTAAGAGCCTGAAAACTCAACTTCGCAACCTATTAATTCAAATGTAGAACGCAAAGCATTAGCCAAGTCCATTTTAGACGATTCTACAGAAGAACGTGTTAAACATTTAATGGTTATTTGACCGTTTTCAACTGTTACTTTCGCAATATTATTAGAAGTTTCTACCAAGTCTACCATGTCTGGGCTCATTCTATATACGCCATTATGTGCTGCGTATAAAGCTCTAACTAAACCTTCTTGCACGCCTAAATCCATAACTTTAGCTGCAGCCGTTTTTGGTGTTAAAACAATATCTAAGTTTGCGTCTTTGGTTTTTAATTCTTCTTTTATTTCTAAAATTATATTTTGCATCTCATACTCAAATACATCTTCGTACATTTTTGCAATTATAATTTCTGCATTACTTTCTCTTGGAATAGCGTTTCTTAAACTTCCACCGTTAATAGATACTATTTGAAGTCCAAAATTCTCAAAGCCATCAAATAACAAACGATTCATTATTTTATTGGCATTTCCTAAACCTTTGTCTATG
>CBFIIG010000046.1:0-12973 GCA_965662615.1 Flavobacterium sp. | reverse complement strand
CAAATCCGCGCTAGCGTTGTGGAGATATATCCGTGCTATCGGGATACATACTTTTTGTTATTGATGCTATGATTATTAATGCTAAAGGTAGAAAAGCGTATTCTTAAAACAATAAAACCACTTCATTTAAAGGTGGCTTTTGCTTTTTTACTTTGTGGGCACGGATTGCAAATCCGCGCTAGCGTTGTGGAGTTATATCCGAGCTATCGGGAGCTATCTTTTTTATTAATCCATTTAGCATTTCTTAAAAACAAAAGTTTTATCATTTAATGTTATATTAATTATCATACTTTTACTTTCGTTAAAAAGATAATAAATATCATCATCTTTATAATAATCTATAATGGAAAAATATGGTGTACTTACTTTTAATCCAAAAGTATTATCTTTTAGTTTTTTTATACCAAATAATAGGCTCTTAAATTTTTTCTTTTTATTAAAAACTACCTCTATAAGCCCATACTCTTCGATATGATTTTCAAACTCATCTTCGTTACTTGTAATAGTAAATGTTATTAAATCAGGACCTGGTGCATCTGACTGTCTTTTAAATTCAATATCTAAAATACAGTAGTTATTTGATTTACAACTTAAAAACAAAATTGAGTTTAAAATACATATTAATATTAAATATTTTTTTTTCATAATTATTTTTTTGTTATCTGTTGAAAATATTTTTGATAAACACTTGATGGTAATAAATCCCGATATCGCGGATTTTCAATCTGTGCCTAATATTAAAAATTAATAAAATTATATTTAATTCACTTACTAAGTGTCTAAAATTCCTAGCTCTACAATATTTAAAATCTAATAAGCTTTTTTTTATAAAAAATCTAATATGCGTTCTAATTGCATACCTCTTGAGCCTTTTAGTAAAATAGTAGTTTTAGTTATTGTATTTTGTTTTATATATTTTTCAAATTCTAAATAAGTATCAAAAAACAAAATAGATTCATGGTCAATTTTTTCTTTGTAGAATTCGTACCCAACTAATAATGCTTGAATTTTATTTGTTTTAAGATAATTTATAATAAACTGATGTTCTTTTTTGGATTCTTCTCCAAGTTCAAACATATCTCCCAAAAATGCTATTTTGTTTTTAGCTTCTAAGCTGTTTAAATTTTCTAAAGCAGCGAGCATACTTGTTGGGTTTGCATTATATGCATCTAAAATGATATTATTACTTCCCTTTTCTATTATTTGGGATCTATTATTTGTAGGTGTATAATTGTTTATAGCTTTTTTTATGGTTTGTAAATCTATTTTAAAGTGTAAACCAATTGTTACTGCAGACATTAGGTTGGTAGCATTATAAATACCTATTAAATTAGATTGTATTTTTTTCTTTTCTATAGTTATGGTAGCCATGGGATTGGCTTCTATTTCATTAAAAACTACACCTGCTTCGCTATTGTTTAGTCCAAATGTTTTTTGCTTTATCTCTTTTGTTTTTTCTACTTGAATTCGATCATCAATATTAATAAAAGCAATTTTATTGTTTTCTTTTAAAAACGTATAAAGCTCACTTTTACCTTTTATAATGCCTTCAACACCTCCAAATCCTTCTAAATGTGCTTTTCCGAAATTAGTAATATATCCAAAATCGGGTTCTGCAATTTTGCACAGGAATTCAATTTCTTTTTGGTGGTTTGCACCCATTTCTATAATTCCAATTTCTGTATCTTTAGTTAGTCGAAGTAGGGTTAATGGAACACCAATATGATTATTTAAATTACCAATTGTGGCTATGGTTTTGTATTTTTCTTTTAAAACTGCGTCAATTAATTCTTTTGTTGTGGTTTTACCATTACTACCTGTTAAGCCTATTAAAGTTGTATTTAATATCTTTCTATGATGGTTTGCTAATTCTTGTAGTGTTTTAAGAACATCTTCAACTAAAATTGTATTGCTACTTGTATTGTATTTTTCGTCGTCTATAATAGCATATTTAGCTCCTTTTTCTAATGCTTCTTTAGCGAATGAATTGGCATTAAAATTTGGTCCTTTTAGTGCGAAAAACATACTGTTTAACTCAATTTTTCTTGTGTCTGTTGTTACTGAATTACACTCTAAAAAACATTTATAAATTTCTTCTATTTTCATAAATCTAAGATATAAAAAAAGCACTTAATAAATAAGTGCTTTTTTAAAATTCATTAATTTCTTAATTATCTAACTTTATTTGGATTTCCTCTAACCGATTTTTTATCGCTTTTCGGTCCAACTTTAGACATTGCATTTCTAAATCCGATATAGTCTGTTGCCATATCTTGTGGGAAGAATCTTCTTTGAGCTGGGTCTAACCAATATGCTCTATCTCTCCAAGATCCACCTTTGTATACACGAACGTTATCGTCTATTAAAGTTGTTCTTTTATCGGATCTGTCATATTCTTTTAACATTGCGCCTATGCTGTCAGATTCAATAGAGTGAACTGGTGACTCATACATTTTGTACTTGTCAATTGATTGTTCATCTCCTTCTTCTCCCATATTAAAGAAACGTGTAGATGCCTTATCACCATCTCTGTAGTTTCTGTTGTCAGATTTTGAGAAGTTTTGTCTTAAGTATGTTTCGTTTTCGTCTACAGGAACTTGGCCTAATTGACCTGGTAAGTTTCTAGCTACGATTTTCCCATTACTTAAAGTATCGTAAACTATGTTTTCTGCTGTAATAATAACTATTTTACCATCTTCACCAATTTCGTTTTTCATGTAAACGTTACCTCTAAAGTAGTTAAAGTCATTTGCTTCATCGTCTACAGTTGGTCGGTACACATCAGCAACCCATTCTGCAACGTTTCCGGCCATGTCATACAATCCAAAGTCGTTTGGAGCATAACTACCTACTTTGTTAGTTATGTCAGCTCCATCATCACTCCAACCTGGTATTCCGCCGTAATCTCCTTTTCCTTGTTTGAAGTTAGCCAATTGGTCACCTCTTAATTTTCTTGATTTGTTACGAGTGTATGCACCTTGCCAAGGATATTTCTTTTGTCCTTTGTACATGTTATATTCTCTGTTTCCTACAAGTGCAGTTGCAGCATATTCCCATTCAGCTTCTGTTGGTAGTCTGTATTCTGGTGTAAATAAACCAGATTGTCTTTGAGCATAAACATTTTTAGCTGTTTCACCATCTTTTAATTTACCACCTCTCATGTTTTGTTGAAGTACAATTTCAGTATCTCCACCCATTGCTGTTGAAGGAGATGCTATATAGGCTTCTGTACTGAAATTTTTCTCAGCTGTAGCTTCTAACTTAGAATCCTTTTTAAGGAATCCTTCTCTTTCTAAAGTAAATTCGTTTACACGTTCAGTTCTCCATTTACTAAATTCTACTGCTTGAACCCAGTTAACACCAACAACAGGATACTCAGAATACGCTGGGTGTCTTAAATAGTTGTTTGTCATGGTTTCATTATAACCTAAACGATCTCTCCAAACTAATGTGTCTGGAATTGCACCGTTATAAATATTTTTGTAGTTTTCTTCTTCTGGCGGATATGTGTTTTTTAACCAATATAAGTATTCACTATACATTAGGTTAGTAACTTCGTTTTCATCCATATAAAAAGACTGTACATGCTGCTGGTTTGGAGAGTTGTTCCAATCGTGCATTACATCGTCTTGAACACGTCCCATTGTGAAAGTTCCACCTTCAACAGGCACCATTCCCGGAGGAGTTTGCTGCTCTTTGAAGTTGTTGTTGTATGTAAACCCACCTTTTTTATCATTCAATTGCCATCCAGTGGCTTTTGATGTGCTGGAGTTTCCTTTTTTGCTACAGCTACCTAAACTTAGTACAACAGCCGTAGCTGCTATAACTCCATAAGTTTTTAAATTCTTCATGCTCATACTTTAAGATAATGATTTTAGAGTCGCAAGATAATAATTAGACATTAATTTACAACTTGTTTTTTAAATAAAATTGTTATTTTTTTAACTTTAATTTTTAACTTGCTATTCTATAACGACATTTTCTTTTAAATATTGTTTATTTGTATTTTAATTACATATAATAATTAAAATTTTATAACGTTAATTTGTAATGAAAAAGTTTTTTTTAAGTTTATTTCTTATTCTATCTACTATTATTAGTGCTCAAAAAACCAATTTAGTTAACTTGGAATGGGCTACTGTTTCTAATTATGAAGAGTCTTCAATATTAACTCCCTTTTTTAAAAATGGATTTAGTTTAGACAAAGACTTAAATATGGTTTTTTATTCTAAGTCAATACCAACAGCTTCCGAATTAAATACATCTGCTTTTTCTATATTAGATGTAAAGTATGAATCTATAGATAAATCGGAGTTAGGGGATTTAAATGTAGATTTATTAAAAAATGATTTTTCTTTTGAAGTTGAAACAGGAATGGCTAGAGACGATTTTCGATTGTTCTATCGTTTTTGTCCTATCGTTCGTTCTGGAAGTGGATTTAAAAAAATTATTTCTTTTAGTTATTCTTTAGATTATTCCAAACAAAATAAAACTGCATTGCAGCCATTTGGTGTTAATACCATTCAAAATTCTGTTTTAGCTCAAGGTAATTGGCACAGATTTTACATAGAAAAATCAGGAATATATAAAATTTCAAAGCCCTTTTTGTCTTCTTTAGGAGTAAATGTAAATGGAGATCCTAGGCAAATTAAAATTTATGGTAATGGCGGAAGAATGTTGCCATTGTCTAATGCTTTAGATTACCCTTTAGACTTAGAAGAAAATGCTGTTTTGTTTGTAGGCGAAGAAGACGACGTTTTTAATGATTCGGATTATATTTTAATGTATTGCGAAGGTGTTGACACATGGAACACAGAAAGTTTAACTTCGGTTAATTTATACGACGATAAATCGTATTATTATGTTTTGGCAGAAGGTGCTAATGGAAAGAGAATACAAGAAGCGAATCAGCCTATTGCGTCTAGTACATTAAATTTTTCTACTTATGATAAAACAACTTATTATGAAAAAGATTTATTTAACCCAGGGAAATTAGGACGAAGATGGTTTGGGGAGTCGTTTGGCTTTACGCCAGAACAATCTTTTGCGCTTGATTTACCCAATTTAATTGTTTCAGAACCCGTTAATGTTAGGCTTAATTTTGCTTCACAATCTTACGGCAATTCTTCGTTTTCAGTAAGTGCAAATGGTCAAAATTTGGGTAATGTTACTTTTTCAGCAATTACCGCTACATCGGGTGTATTGGGTTTTGAAAGTCAATTAGAAACGACAGCTTTGTTTTCTAATTCTCAAATAACTTTTAATTTAAGTTATAATAATGGTGGTGTTCCAAATTCGAATGGTTATTTAGACTTTATAGAACTTAAGTCGAAACACAATTTAAATGCAAATGGCACCTCTTTTTTGTTTTTTAACAGTGAAGAAGGCTCTAATGTAGGTGTTGGTGAATGGACAATTGGTAATGCACAGTCGGTTTCTTATGTTTTTGATGTTACTGACCGTTTTAATGTTGCTAAATACACCAATTCTGGAACATCTCAATTTAGTTTTAAATCAAATTTAGGTGCTCAAAAATTATACTATGCAGTTGATGGTAACGATTTTTTAAGTCCAATTAAGCCTCAGCAATCGGTTGTGAATAATCAGAATTTAAAAGGTTCAATTTTTATTAATTCACAAGGCGCTTTTCAAGATGTAGATTATCTAATTATAACACCTGCTTTTTTGTACTCTCAAGCCGAAAATTTAGCTCAAATTCACAGAAATCAAAGCGGAATGAGCGTAAAAGTTGTTGCATTAGAAAATATTTATAATGAATTTTCATCGGGTAAGCAAGATGTTGCTGCTATTAGAAACTTCATAAAATATGTTTATGATAACGCAAGTGATGTTTCTAAAAGAGTAAAATATGTAAACTTGTTTGGTGATGCGTCTTATGACTATAAAAATAGAATTGCCAATAACACCAATATTGTTCCTGTTTTTCATGGTTTTACACCTAATGCAGGACAAAACATATCATCTAATTTCTCCCTTTTTGGTACTTTTATGTCTGATGACTTTTACGGACTAATGGATGATAACGAGGGAACGATGACGAATTTTTCGGATAATATAGATATTGCAGTTGGTAGAATGTTGGTTTCATCAGTTTCTCAGGCTCAAGAAATGGTTAATAAGGTTAGTCAGTATTATGCTAAAGAATCTTATGGTAGATGGAGAAATAACTACGTTATTTATTCTGATGATGCCGATTCTACGGGTGATTCTTTTTTACAAGCCGATTTAAATACACTTGCTGATGATTTAGTAGCTGCTAAACCAACAATAAATGTAAAAAAAATATTAACAGATTCTTACGTGCAAGAAGTAGCTGCAGGAGGAGAACGCTATCCCGAAGCAAAACAAGAGTTTTTAGACTATTTTAATATTGGTGCTTTGGTTTTTAATTATTACGGTCATGGAAATGAAGAATTTTTGGCAAGTGAACGTTTATTTGAAAAAGCAGAAGCCGAAAACTTATCCAACCAATATAAATATCCATTATTTATAACTATAACTTGCGAGTTTACTCGTTTTGATGATCCGGGAAGACAAACAGGAGGCGAAAGCATGTATTGGAATCCTTCTGGTGGGGCAATTGGTTTAATTGCAACAACAAGACAAATAGGGCAGAGTGTGGGTTTAAATATGAATTCTATTTTTTCTGAAGAGTTGTTTAGCTTCGGTTCATCAGAATACCCTACAATTGCAGAGGCGCTTCGAGTTACTAAAATAAATACAGGTTCGTCGAACAGAAGAGTGGTTTTTTATATTGGCGATCCAGCACTTCAATTAGCAATTCCAAAACCAAAAGTGGTTTTAACGGCAGTTAACGATATTCCTTTATCGGGTGCAATTCCTAATTTTGAAGCATTGGCCCCAATAAAGATTAGCGGAATGCTTACCGATGAAAACGATCAGTTGCTGTCAGATTATAATGGAGATGTAGCAATACAAATTTTCGACAAGCAAATTAACCGTTCTACATTGGGTAATGACGGAACCCAAATAGGAGGTTCTACAGTAATTTTAAATTTTAATACGTTAGGAGAAACAATTTTTAGAGGTAATGCAACAGTAAATAACGGACTTTTTGAGTTGAATTTTGTTGTGCCACAAGACATTAAAATACCTTTAGGAAATGGAAAAATTAGTTTTTATGCTAAATCTGAAATGCCCATTTTAAAAGACAATACGGGTTATTCAACAGCAATTTCTGTTGGAGGAGTAAATCAAAATGCACCTACAGATGATACAGCGCCTACGGTTCAGTTGTATATGAACGACACCAATTTCGTATCGGGAGGGAAAACAAACGACTCGCCAATATTTTTAGCTTTTTTACAAGACGAACATGGGATAAATACAGCGTCTGGAATAGGGCATGATATAGTTGCTATTTTAGATGGAGACGAAACTAAACCTTATATATTAAATGATTATTATGAAACCGAATTAGACGATTTTACTAACGGTAAAGTTTCGTTTCCTTTCAAAAACTTAGAAATAGGATTACATACCTTAACTTTTAAGGCTTGGGATGTTTATAATAATTTAGTAACCTCCGAAATTCAGTTTATAGTTACAAGCGGTGATTCAGTCGCATTAACAAATGTATTAAATTACCCTAATCCAATGAGTTCTTATACCGAGTTTTGGTTCAATCACAACCGACCTTTCGAGGCTTTAGATGTGCAGGTTCAAATACTTACGGTTTCGGGTAAATTAGTAAAAACAATAAACCAGCAAGTACTTACAACAGGGTTTTTATCTAGGGAAATTACTTGGGATGGCAAAGACGATTTTGGAAGCAAAATTGGAAAAGGAGTGTATATCTATAAATTAACCGTAAGAGAAGCATCAACAGGTCATACTTCACATAAGTACGAGAAACTTGTATTGCTTTAATAAAATAGTATATTTGTGAATTCAATTAAAAATAGAATATGAAAAAAATAGTTTTAATAATTACCGTATTTTTAAATTTAAATAGTGCTTTTGCACAAGAACCCACCAGAGTAATTACAACGGCAACACCATTTTTACTAATAGCTACAGATGCTCGTTCTGCTGCAATGGCTGATATGGGAGTTGCAACATCTGCCGATACTTATTCTATGATGTATAACCCCGCTAAGTTTGCTTTTTTAGAAGACCAACAAGGTGTAGGTTTAAGTTATACTCCCTACTTATCTAGTATTGCAAACGATATTTCTTTAGCGCAGCTTTCTTATTCTAATCGTTTCAACGAACGTAGTGCTTTTGCGGTAAATTTAAGATATTTTGGTTTGGGAGATATTCAGCTTTCAGATGAGTTTGGAAACAATGGAGCGGTTGTAAATCCAAACGAATTCACTTTAGAAGGGGCTTATGCTTTAAAATTAAGTGAACGCTTCTCTATGGGAGTAGGCGGTAAATTAATAAGTTCTAATCTTAAAATTAACGACGGTACTAATGATGCTTCTGCTGCAAGTACATTTGCAGTTGATGTTTCTGCTTTTTATCAATCGGAAGAGATTTATTTTAACGACTTTAATGGTCGTTTTAGAGCGGGAGTAAATTTTCAGAATATGGGCCCAAAAATTAGTTATGATAATGATGTGTTAAATGAAAATTTCATACCTGCTAATATGCGCTTAGGAGCTGGTTTCGATTTTCTTTTAGACGATTATAATAAAGTTACCGTAACAGGAGAAATAACTAAATTACTTGTGCCAACACCTCAAGATTTTAATAACGATGGAGCTATAGATTCTCAAGATGCTAACACATACAGACAAATTGGTTGGGTTGACGGTATTTTTAAATCGTTTAATGATGCGCCAGACGGTATTTCAGAAGAGCTGAAAGAAACCACTTGGGCATTGGGGGCAGAATATTGGTATCAAGACTCGTTTGCATTAAGAACCGGTTATTTTCATGAAGCAGAAACTAAAGGAGCAAGAAAGTATTTTACTCTAGGTGCTGGTTTTAAATATAATGTAATTAAAATAGATGTTTCGTATTTGTTTTCAGCATCGCAGGTTAGAAACCCTTTAGAGAATACTTTGCGTTTTTCACTTTCTTTTAGTTTAGGTGATAAGTACGACGAATTATAGATTAAAAAATAGAATAGTAATAAATCCAAATTCATAGAGTTTGGATTTTTTTCCTTTTATATGAAACATATTTTAAAAAAAATTGATTTTTCGGTTTTTGATTCGAAAGCAGAGCTAGAGCCAAAAATTTTTAATTTAATGAATCAAGCTATCGTAGCTCGCAAAACTGCCTACGCTCCATATTCGGAATTTTTAGTAGGTACTGCTTTGTTATTAGAAAACGGTAAAATTGTAATTGGTTCAAATCAAGAAAACGCCGCTTATCCATCGGGCTTATGTGCAGAGCGAGTTGCTTTTTTTTCGGCAGGAGCGCAATATCCAAACGTAAAAATTAAAGCAGTTGCAATTACAGCTACTCCAAAAGACAGGTTAAATACAATTCCAATTCCACCATGTGGCGCTTGCAGGCAATCTATGATGGAGTATGAGCAAAGACAAAACGAATCAATTCCTGTTTATTTTATGGGAGCAAAGGGAGAAGTGTATTTGTCAAACTCATTAGAAAACTTACTCCCTTTTGTATTTGAGTCCAAGTTTTTAAAATAAATAACAAAAGATGCTTAAACATTTGATAAAAAAACAAATAAAATAAGATTTTAATTTTTCAATCTTAATTGTAAATGCTATTTTTGCATTTAGCAATTTTGTGTGAGGAAGCAGATTTGACTAACTTAAAAACTATTAATTAAAGTGTGTGAAATACTTTAATTTATTAAAAAACAATTTTTTAGTAATAGAAACATGAAACCAATAACAAAAGAAGTTTACCTAAATTGGTACGAAGAAATGCAGTTTTGGAGAAAATTTGAAGACAAGTTAGCTGCACTTTACATTCAACAAAAAGTGAGAGGGTTTTTGCATTTATACAATGGTCAAGAGGCTATTTTAGCAGGAGCTTTGCATGCGATGGACTTGTCTAAAGACAAAATGATTACCGCATATAGAAATCACGTACAGCCAATAGGTATGGGAGTAGATCCCAAACGTGTAATGGCAGAACTTTTAGGTAAAGGTACTGGTACTTCTCAAGGGTTAGGTGGTTCAATGCATATTTTTTCTAAAGAAAAAGGATTTTACGGAGGTCACGGTATTGTAGGTGCTCAAATACCTGTAGGTGCTGGTATGGCTTTCGCCGAAAAATATTTTGAAACAGGTGGTGTATCTCTAACTTATTTTGGAGACGGTGCAGCACGTCAGGGTTCACTTCACGAAGCGTTTAATATGGCTATGACTTGGAAGTTGCCAGTAGTATTTATTTGTGAAAACAACGGATACGCAATGGGAACATCTGTAGAACGTACAGCTAATCACACAGATATTTGGAAACTAGGTTTAGGTTACGAAATGCCATGTGGACCAGTTGATGCAATGAATCCTGTAAAAGTTGCCGAAGCAATGCACGAAGCAATGGAAAGAGCAAGACGAGGAGATGGGCCAACGTTTTTAGAAATGAAAACATACCGTTACAGAGGTCACTCAATGTCTGATGCGCAACACTACAGAACAAAAGATGAAGTAGAAGAATACAAAAAAATTGACCCTATTACTCAAGTTTTAGATATAATTATGGAAAATAATTATGCTACAGAACAAGAAATAGAAGCTATAGATGCACGTGTAAAGGATAGAGTTTCAGAATGTGAACAATTTGCAGAAGAATCTCCTTACCCAGATTTAAGTGTAATGTACGATGTAGTTTACGAACAAAAAGATTATCCGTTTATACCTCATAAATTATAATTAGATGGCAACAGTAATAAACATGCCGCGTTTAAGTGATACTATGACAGAAGGAGTTGTAGCAACATGGCTTAAAAGCGTAGGTGATAAAATAAATGAAGGAGATATTTTAGCCGAAATTGAAACCGATAAAGCTACAATGGAATTTGAGTCTTTTCACGAAGGTGTATTATTACACATTGGTGTTCAAGAAGGCGAAACCGCAGTTGTAGATTCGCTTTTAGCTATTATAGGAAAAGAAGGAGAAGATATTTCGGCACTTTTAGCAGGTAACTCTTCTACTGAAGATAAAGGAGACGAAGATACTAAGGAAGAAGCTAAAGAAGCAGTTGCAATTCCAGACGGTGTAATAGTAGTAACTATGCCAAGGCTTAGTGATACCATGACCACAGGAACGGTAGCAACTTGGTTGAAGAAAATAGGAGAAAAGGTTAATGAAGGCGATATATTAGCAGAAATTGAAACCGACAAAGCTACTATGGAGTTTGAATCTTTTAACGAAGGAACTCTATTATATGTTGGTGTTAACGAAGGTGAATCGGCAGATGTTGATGCTATTTTAGCAGTAATTGGACCAGCAGGAACAGATGTAAGCGGTGTTGTTGCAGGTTTCTCTCCAGATGCAAAAAGTGAAGAACCAGTTGCAGAAAAAGCAGTTTCAAATGCAGCAGTTGCAGATGTGCAACAAGATAATACACCAGTTTTAAACAGTTCGGGTAGAATATTTATTTCGCCTTTGGCAAAAAAATTAGCTAGCGAAAAAGGAATTGACATTACTACAATTAAAGGTAGTGGTGAGAATGGTAGAATTATTAAAAAAGATGTAGAAAATTATTCAGCTCCACAGGCAGCTGTTTCAGCACCTTCGGTGGCTGCATCTACACCAGTGGCTTCTGCTCCAGTAGCAGTTCAGCCTTTTGTACCAGCAGGTGAAACCATGCAAACGGTTGAGAAAAACTCTCAAATGCGTAAAACAATTGCACGTAGGTTAGGTGAATCTAAGTTTACGGCTCCACATTATTATTTAACGGTTGAGTTAAATATGGATAATGCAATTGCTTCTCGAAAAATGATAAACGAATTGCCAGACACAAAAGTATCTTTTAACGATATGATTGTTAAAGCTTGTGCAATGGCTCTTAAAAAACATCCAAAAGTAAATTCACAATGGACAGACGATGCTACAATTTTAAACCATCATGTTAATATTGGTGTTGCGGTTGCCGTAGAAGATGGTCTTTTGGTACCAGTTTTACCTTTTACAGATCAAATGTCATTATCACAAATATCTGCAGGTGTTAGAGATTTAGCAGGTAAAGCAAGAAATAAAAAATTGTCCCCAGCAGAAATGGACGGAAGTACTTTTACTATTTCTAACTTAGGTGCTTTTGGTATTGTAGAATTTACATCTATTATAAATCAGCCTAACTCGGCTATTTTATCTGTAGGTGCAATTGTAGAGCAACCAATTGTTAAAAACGGTCAATTGGCTATTGGAAATATAATGAAAGTGACATTAGCTTGCGATCACAGAACCATAGATGGTGCAACTGGAGCAGCTTTTTTACAAACATTAAAAAGTTATCTTGAAAACCCAGTAACGATGTTAGCTTAGTTTTAAGCTACATTTATAATACTAAAATCCCGCTAATTAGCGGGATTTTTTATATTTTTACCTAAATAAATAAAGTTATGAAAAATAAATATATTGTTCTAGTTACTGTAATGTTATTTTTTGGATGTAAGTCCTTAGAAAATAATAAAACTGTTGCTTCAGTCTCTAAAATAGAAGTTGTTGAAACTTCAGAAATTGCTAGTAATTTAAAATTCTTATCTTCAGATGAGTTAATGGGTAGACAAATAGGTACAGACGGAATAGATAGAGCAGCGCTGTATTTGTCAGAGACTTTAATGAATATGGATATTCAGCCCTATTTTGAAACTTATAGAGATGAATTTGAAGTAAATGGAATTACAACTTCAAATATTGTAGGTATAATTCCAGGAACAGATAAAAAATTAAAAGATGAATATGTTTTAATTGGCGCTCATTACGACCATATTGGAACTTCAGATTCTGTAGAAGGAGACGAACTTGCAAATGGAGCAAACGATAATGCATCAGGATGTTC
>CBFIIG010000045.1:0-13130 GCA_965662615.1 Flavobacterium sp. | reverse complement strand
TATAAATGCACTTATTGGTGAAGACCGATTTGTGGTAACAGACATTGCAGGTACCACTCGTGATGCTATTGACACTACTTACAATCGTTTTGGTTTTGAGTTTAATTTAGTAGATACCGCAGGTATTCGTCGTAAAGCAAAAGTAAAAGAAGACTTAGAATTTTACTCTGTAATGCGTTCTGTGCGTGCCATAGAACACAGTGATGTATGTATTTTAATGTTAGACGCTACAAGAGGATTTGAAGGGCAAGATCAAAGCATATTTTGGTTAGCAGAAAAAAACCGAAAAGGAATTGTAATTTTAGTAAACAAATGGGATTTGGTAGAAAAAGACACCATGACCACTAAAATGTACGAACAGCAAATTCGTGAAAAATTACAACCGTTTACAGATGTACCTATTTTATTCGTTTCGGCATTAAATAAGCAACGTTTGCTAAAAGCATTAGAAACCGCCGTAGAAGTGTTCGAAAACCGTAAGCAGCGCATACCAACATCTAAGTTTAACGACTTAATGTTGCCAATTATAGAAAACCAACCGCCACCGGCATTAAAAGGTAAATATATGAAAATTAAATACTGTATGCAGTTGCCTTCGCCAACGCCACAGTTTGTTTTCTTTTCTAACTTACCACAATACATAAAAGAACCGTACAAGCGTTTTGTAGAAAATAAACTAAGAGAACATTACAACTTTACAGGTGTTCCAATTGAAATTTATTTTAGACAGAAATAAAATCAAAAGCCGAAATTTTATATTTCGGTTTTTTTTATATTATATTTACAAAAAAAACAAAAAACTCAAATTATTATGAAATTACAAAAAGTACTTATTTTGGCAACTTTTTTTGCCTTTTCTTTAAACTCATTTGCACAAAAAAAAGTTGCAGTTGTAACATTCTATGCCGACAAAATGATCGGATTTGAAGATTTAGAAATACCAGCAGGTGAGTTATTAAAAAATATTTTAGACTTAAGAAATAATCCCGATTTTAATTTAACACCTATGTTAAATGAATATCATTCAAAGTTTATGAATGAGTATTCAAAAAAGTTTCCATTTGAATTGCTGCCTGAAACAGTAGTTACAGAAAATCAAGAATATATTGACTTTACTCCAAAATTTGATGTTGGGGGTTACGATGCTTTAAATTATGTAATGTACCCAGGTTACAAGTACATTTGGGAGGGTATGTTTGGTAAATCTAACGAAGAAACTATGGCAAAAATGTTCGCAGATAAAGCGGACGGAGTATTATTTGTAAATATTTCTTTTGATTTACAAAAAGGTTTTGGTGTAGGTAGTACAGCAACTGTAAAAATGCGAGTGAATACTAGAATTGCTCTTTACAACAAAAAAGGAGAAAAAGTATTTGCTTTTACAGAAGGAGAAAATTCTAAAAAAACAAGTGTTATGGTAAAAGGAATTCCGGTTATGTCTCCTAAAAAAATTCTTCCAATGTGTGAGAGTGCTTTAGAACAGTTAATGGGTGATTTAGATAAAAAATTAGCTAAGATTGTAAAAAAATCTGATGACAAATTATAATTAATAACAATAATTTAAATAAAAAAAGCAACTTTCGGGTTGCTTTTTTTATGCCCTAAATTTTCTCATTAGCCCCGATAGCAGCGGCATACTTTTGCTTTAGCAAAAGATAGAGCGAATAGCGGGACTGTTTTATAATTTGCAAACCAAGCTTTTGTTGCTTCCAAATAAATTTTAACAGTTTTATTTATACGAAATTCCTTTAAAAGCAGTTATTTAGCCATATCAATTATTTTAATTTATTCATGCAGAAAATTCTTTGTTTATTTTTATTGTTTAGCACTTTTGTTGTGGCTCAAAATACGTTTACTATAAAAGGTAAAGTGGTAGATAAAACCACCCAAACACCTCTAGAATCGGCTACCTTTTACATGACTAAAGTAAAGGATTCTACTGTAATTGATTATAGTATTACAGATGCTAATGGCGCTTTTATTGTAGAAAGAAAGGCAGTAAACGAGGCTTTTGTTTTGCGTGTATCGTACACGGGTTTTTTGCCGTTTAGTAAAAAAATGGAGGGACTTTCGGCTAATTTAGATTTAGGAATTTTACAATTAGAAGAAGATGTAGAAATGTTAAATACCATTGATTTAAAAGGTGAAATTCCGCCTATAGTTATTAAAAAAGATACGTTAGAGTTTAATGCTTCGTCTTTTAAAGTGCGTCCAGATGCTAATGTGGAAGCTTTGTTAAAAGAATTACCTGGTGTAGAAATTGACTCGGAAGGAAAAATAAAAGTGAACGGTAAGGAGGTAAATAATATTTTAGTAAATGGTAAACCTTTTT
Organism: Flavobacterium sp.; assembly: GCA_965662615.1. GTDB lineage: Bacteria > Bacteroidota > Bacteroidia > Flavobacteriales > Flavobacteriaceae > Flavobacterium. Next base: position 10,798 of record CBFIIG010000045.1, on the reverse strand, counting down.
TTGGTAAAGATGGTAAAGTGGCTACACAAAATTTACCTGCCGAGTTAATAGAAAAAGTACAAGTAACCGATACCAAAACCAAAACCGAGGAGTTAAGCGGAGATGGTGCAAGTGGTAACGAGAGTACTATAAATTTAACCATTAGCGAAGAAGACAATAAAGGTCTTTTTGGTAAAGTAATAGGAGGATTAGGCACAAATGACCGTTACGAATCTAGCTTTTTATTAAATTATTTTGAACAAGATTTACAATTGAGTTTATTGGGTTCTGCCAATAATATAAACTCGGTTGGTTTTTCTATGGACGAAATTTTTGATAATATGGGTGGCGGTAGAAGTACCTCTATGTGGTCTAATGGTAGTGGTGGTTTTGGTATAAACGGTATGCAGTTTGGTGGCGGAAAAGGTATCACAACATCAGAAATGATTGGTTTTAATTATGGTGATAGCTGGTTTAACAAAAAAGTAGATCCGCATTTAAGTTATTATTTTTCGCATCGCAATTCTGAGAATGTAAACCGTACAGAAAGTATAAATTTATTACCAACTGGAGAAACTAGAACCGTGGCTGGGGCAACATCTAATGATGTTTCTTTTGGACATCAGTTTAATACGGAGTTTGATATAAAAATAGATTCTACTTTAACTATTTTTATGGCTCCAAAAATGGTGAATAACAAGTCGAAATCTACTTATAAAAGCAACAGAAATACTTTTGATGAAAGTAATAGCTTACTGAATTCTTCTGCAAGTGATAATTTCTCAGAATCTAAGGAAACAAGCATAAGTAACGATTTAAATTTATATAAAAATTTAGCGAAAAAAGGCAGAGGTATTAGTTTCGATTTCGATTTTGATGTATCTCAACAAACAACCGATGACTTTGTAAACTCCTCAACAGATTTTATTCAATCGGGTGATCCTTCGGATGTTAGAAATCAAAAAGAAGCCGCAGATATAGCTACAAGTAATTACAATATAAAACTCTATTATAAAGAACCTTTAACCGATTCTATTTCTTTGGGTTTAGAAATGGCTTATGTAACCGACACAAATGAGAACAGTTTAAACACAAAGCGTTTTAATGCCGTTAGCAATACTTTTGATATTGATAATGACGCTCAAAGTAATTCGTTTTTGTCTAAAGAAAGTAGATTATTACCTGGTTTTGGAATTCAGATAAAAAAGAAAAAATACAGAGGAGGTTTTACGGCTCTAGCAAATGTAATAGCATTAGATAATTCTGCTGTATATTTAGGTCAGAATTATGAGCTGAATCAAAATTATGTGTTTCCTAAACTAAGTGGGTATTTTAGGTACACACTTAAGAAAAATATGAGTTTGTACACCAACTTAAATTTTGATGTTAACATGCCTTCTGCACGTCAATTATTACCTGTTTTAGATCTTCGTAATCCATTAAATACGGTAATAGGTAATACAAGTCTAGTGCCTACAAAAACAGTGCGAATGTATGCAGGTTTAAATAATTACGATTGGAAAAATCGAACAGGAATGAACACATATTTTGGGTTTACAAATAATTATGATGCAGTGGTTAGTTCTACCGTTTATGATTCCGATTTTAAATCGAATACCAGTTATGTAAACGTTGCCAATAATTTTTCTAGTTATGCGGGAACGTATTTTAGTAAATCGTTTAAAAAAGAAAAAAGAACTTTTGGCGTAGAGGCTGGAGTATGGGGAAATTACAATGTAAATAATGGATTTGTTAACGGGAGCGCGTTTAAAGCCGCTACTATTTCTATAGACCCAGATGTGGAGTTTACATGGAGTATAGAGGAGCTAATTACGGTAACGCCAAGCTATACTTTTGAGTATAACAAAACTTCATATACCAATTATATTATAGATGAAACCGACTTTTTTAGACATAACGCCAAAATGGAAATTACTACGTATTGGCCAAAGAAAGTAGTGTTTGGAAGTGATTTTGGTTATACCTATAATTCTAATATAGCAGATGGTTTTAAAAAGGATTTTTACTTATGGAATTTAAGTTTAGGGTATCAGTTTTATGAGGATAAATTTACCGCAAAAGTAAAAATGTACGATGTGTTAAATCAAAATATTGGAACACGAAGAACGGTTTCGCCAACAGGAATAACAGATACCGAAGATACTGTTTTGCAACAATACCTTATGTTCTCTTTATCGTATAAATTAGAAAAATTTGGAGGTAAAAAGAAAAGCGATTGGGATTAGTTATTTTATAAAGAAGTAGATTTTCTTTCAATTATTTGTGTCTCTAGCACTACGGTTTCATGTTTAGAGGCTATGTTGTTTTTTTTGTTTAATATTTCATTTAACAAAAGTTTAAAAGATTGTACACCCATTTCGTAACTTGGTTGATCCACAGTGCTTAAAGTAGGAGTTATTACTTTAGACATAAACCAATTACTAAAACCAATTACTTTTATTTGTTCTGGCACATTAATTTTTACTTCATTAAAGTAAGCCAAAACGCCAACGGCTACCAAATCTGTAATTACAAATATACCATCAACTTCGGGTTGTTCATTTATAATTTTTTCTGCAAATTCTTTTCCTTCTTCAAAAGTGACTTTATTACATGTATATACCAGTTTAGGGTCAAAAGGAATATTATATTGTTTTAATGCTTTTTTATAACCTATAAAACGGTCAATTGCGTTTTGTGGGTTTTCGGGGCCACGAATATGTGCAATTTTTTTACAACCTTTTAAAATTAAATGCTCAACAGCTTCAAAAGCTGCTTTTTGGTCATCTATAATTACTTTTGAACAGTTAGCAAGTTTAGAATATTTGTCGAATAAAACCAAAGGTATGTTTTTCGATATAATTTCTTTTAAATGGGCATCAAAATTAGATTCATTTGATAGAGACATTATAATACCATCAATTCTTTTGTTTATTAAAAGCTCTACATGTTTTTGTTCCAATTCAAGAGACTCATCAGTTTGTAAAGTTATTACCAAATAGTTGTTTTTTTTGGCTTCGGATATAATTCCGTTAATAACATTGGAGAAAAAATGATGTACAATTTCAGGAATTATTAAACCGATAATTTTAGATTCTTGTGTTCTAAGGTTTACGGCAAAACTATTGGGCGTGTAATTTAATTCTTTTGCTAATTCTAAAACACTATTGCGGGTTTTGTCACTTACATCTGTATATCCTTTTAATGCTTTGGATACTGTAGTGATAGAAATTTTTAATTGTTCTGCAATTACTTTAAGTGTTGCTTCTGTTTTACTCATATATGCAAATATCGTATAAAAATATTGTAAATACCTAATCGAAAACGTTTTCGGTAAAATCGAAAACGTTTTCGATGTGATTTTAGCAATAGAAAGTTATTTAAAAAATTAAATTTGAAAAAATATTACTAAATAATTATTAATTAACTAAACAAAAAAATGAAAACAAAATTACAATTAAAAACGTTATTTTCAGCATTGATGCTGTTTGTTTCTGTTTTTGTATTTGCTCAAGGTACAGTTTCTGGAGTTGTTTCTGATAAAGACGGCGTTCCAGTTGTTGGTGTAAATGTGTATTTACAAAATACTAAAAAAGGAACTTCTACAGATTTTGATGGTAAATTCACTATTCAAAATGTGGAAAATGGAACTTACACAATTGTTTTAAGTGCTTTAGGTTTTAACAAAGCTAAACAACAACTTGTTGTAAAAGGGAATACTAAATTCAACTTTACATTAACAGAAAACTTATCAGAACTTGATGAAATTGTTGTAACAGGTGTACTTAATCCTAAATCAAAACTAGAATCTAGTGTATCTGTTAGTTCGGTAAACACGAAACAAATAGATCAAGCCGCTCCTAGGGCTACTGCAGAGGTATTTAGATCTATTGCGGGTATTAAATCAGAATCTACTGGTGGTGAAGGTAATGCAAATATTACAGTAAGAGGTATTCCTGTTGCGTCTGGTGGTGGTAAATTTTTACAATTACATGAAGATGGTTTGCCTGTAATGCAGTTTGGTGATGTCGCTTTTGGTAATGCAGATATCTTTTTAAGATACGACCAAACGGTTTCAAGAGTTGAAGCAATTAGAGGAGGTTCTGCCTCAACTATTGCGAGTAATTCACCAGGAGGTATTATAAACTTTATTAGTAAAAGCGGTAAAATTGAAGGAGGTTCAATTACTCAGCAAATAGGAGTTGACTATGATGATAGTAGAACAGATTTTGAATATGGAACGCCTATAAATGAAACAGTAAGTTTGCATTTAGGAGGTTTTTACAGACAAGGAGAAGGTCCAAGAAATACAGGATATACTTCAAATATAGGAGGTCAGTTTAAAGCTAATTTAACTAAAGAGTTTGAAAAAGGACAGGTACGTCTTTATTTTAAATATTTAAACGATAAAGCTGTTGGTTATTTACCAATGCCTGTTAATGTATCTGGTACAAACGCTAATCCAAATTGGTCTTCATTATCTAATTTTGATATTAGTCATGACTCACAACACAGTGCGTTATTTTTAGATAACCTTTCAATAGGTGCAGATGGCGAAAGAAGAAGAAGCAATATGATGGAAGGAATGCGACCTATAGCTACATCTTTTGGTGGTGAAATTTCTTTTGATCTTGGAAACGAATGGAAATTAGAAAGTAAATTTAGACAAAACTTTCATAACGGAAGGTTTGTTTCTCCTTTTCCGGCAGAAATTCAAAAAGCAGGAGCATATGCAACCGAGTTTGGTGTACCAAACCTAACGTATGCTAACGGAGCAAACAGCGGTAATAATTTTGATAATAATGCATTAGTTATGAGAATTCATACTTTTGATGTAGATATTAACAACTTTAATAATTTTACAAACGATCTTAAAATAAGTAAAAAAATAGGAGACCTTAACTTTTCAGCAGGATATTTTAGATCAATACAAAACATATCAATGTCTTGGTTATGGAACTCGTACTTATTAGAAGTTAACGGGAATAATGCAGCCTTATTAAACGCAGGTGCAGCATCTACAAACGGTCAATATGCTTATGGTGTACCATTTTGGGGGAACTGTTGTACAAGAAATTATGATGCAGTTTACGACATAAAAGCACCATACGTTGGAGCAGAATATAAAATTAACGACAAAATTAACGTTGATTTAAGTTTACGTTTTGACTCGGGTACAGCTAGAGGTACTTATGCTGGAGCAGTACAAGCAACAAATTTAGATGTAAACAATAACGGTGTAATAGACGGTAATGAAGCAAGTGTTTCTGTAATAGATAATTCAAACAGATTACCTATAAACTATGACTTTAACTATGTGTCTTACTCATTCGGAGGGAACTATTTGTTAAATGAAAACCAATCTTTATTTGCAAGACATAGTAAAGGTGGTAGAGCAAATGCTGACAGACTTTTATTTGGACCATCAATTTTAGCATCAGGACAAGCATTAGACGGTTTAAGCGCTGATAATGTTACACAAACTGAAATTGGTTTTAAACATAGAAAAGGTGATTTATCTTTATATGCAACAGGATTTTTTGCAAATACATCAGAGCAAAACTGGGATTTTGGTGGAAGTTCTCCAAGACAAATTAGAAGAGAGTATGAAGCATCTGGTATTGAATTAGAAGCATATTACACAAAAAATAAATTCAATTTTGGTGGAAGTATAACTTGGACAGATGCAAAAATTGCTAAAGACTTCTTTAATCCAAATTTTGAAGGAAACACACCACGTCGTCAAGCAGATTTTATTTACAATGCTAACGCATCTTATAACTTTGGTAAAAATGAACAGCATAACTTTGGTGTAAGTATGATCGGTACTAGTAAATCTTTCGCTCAAGACAATAATGAGTTAGTTATGCCAGCGTATACCTATTTCAATCCTTATGTAAAAATTGAACTAATAAAAGGTTTAAGTGCTGCTTTAAACGTAAACAATTTATTTAACACAATTGGTATTACTGAAGCTGAAGAAGGAAGTATTACCGAAAACACTGATAACGTGTTAAGAGCAAGATCAATAAACGGAAGAACAACTTCTTTAACCGTTGCATATAGATTTTAATTTTTATACCGATTTCATATATTAATTAGAATTACCAGTTCCTGTACTATTCGTTTAGTACAGGAACTACTTTAAAAACACATTATGAAAAAAATTATTACGATACTTATATTCTTGTTTAGCTTAAATGGTTTAATGGCTCAGGAAACTGTAAACACATCGCATAAAATAATTATTTATGGCAGTGACGAATGCCACCATTGCATAGAAACTAAAGAAATTTTAAAAGAACATAAAATTGATTTTACTTTTTACGATATTGATAAAAATGAAACAGCATTGCAAGAAATGTTAGCAAAACTGAGAAGTAAAAATATTAGCACATCAAATTTAGGAATACCTGTAGTAGATAAAAATGGCGAATTATTCTCAAATAACGAAGATTTCGATACTTTTATAAAAAAAATCATAGATGATAAAAAAGATTAAATTAAATTTTTGGCAAATTCTAAATATGAATGTTGGTTTCTTCGGAATTCAATATAGTTTTGGTTTGCAGCAAAGTGCCATAAACCCTATTTACGATTTTTTAGGAGCAAGTCCAGATGAGATTCCATTATTAAACCTTGCTGGTCCAGTAACAGGATTGTTAGTTCAGCCTATTATTGGAGCATTAAGCGATAAAACATGGCATCCAAAATTTGGAAGACGTAAACCTTATTTCTTATTAGGTGCAATACTTTGTAGTTTAGCTTTAATTGCATTTCCCTTTAGTAGTTCTTTGTGGATGGCTGCAGGTTTGTTGTGGATTTTAGATGCTGGTAACAATATGGCAATGGAGCCATATAGGGCATTTGTAGCAGATAAGTTAATTGAACAACAACAACCCTTAGGCTTTCAAATGCAAAGTTTCTTTACAGGTTTTGGACAAACATTAGCTAATCTTTCGTTATTTATATTTCCAATACTAATTGTAGGTAAAACGGGTTCCTTACCTACGTGGGTTTATGCTTCATTTTTTTTAGGAGCAGTTTGTTCTATAGGTTCAATTTTGTGGAGTATGAAAACAACTTCAGAAATTCCACCAACTGAAGAAGAATTAAATTTAATGAAAAGTAAAAAAGGCGGTGTATTAGAACCAATTATTGAGATTTTTTCAGCCATTAAAGACATGCCAAAAGTAATGTGGCAATTAGCTTTGGTATATGTTTTTCAGTGGTATGCGTTGTTCTGTTATTGGCAAAACTCATCAAAAAGTATTGCTTTATCTGTTTGGAATGCAACACCAAAATCTAACCCAGAAGCGTATGAAAAAGCAGTAAGTTGGACAGGCTTAGTAAATGGCTGGTACAATATTGTAACATTTTTAATAGCCTTTGCTCTTGTTGGTTTTGCTAAAAAATATTCGGCCAAAAATGTTCATTTTATATGTTTGCTTCTTGCAGCAATAGGTTTTTTAGTTTTTCCACATATAGAGAATAAAAACCTTTTGTTTTTTGCTATAACTGGTTTCGGAATTGGTTGGGCAAGTATGATGGGGATTCCTTATTTAATGATTGTTGCAGATATTCCTAAAGAACGCTATGGAGTGTATATGGGAATAATAAATATGATGATTGTAATACCCATGATATTTCAAAACCTAACATTTGGTTTTATATTAAAACATTTTTTAAATAACGACCCAAGAAACGCAATAACACTTGCAGGTATATTATTAATTATAGCAGCGTTTTTTACGTTGCAAATAAAAGCAAAGAAAATAAATGAGCTCGATCGCGTATAATAAAAGTTTAGACTTGCTTAATAAGGTGTCTTCCAAAAATGGCTTTTTGGCAAGTGCAGAAAATACCTCAAACTACAATAGGGTATGGGCAAGAGACGGCGTAATTTGTGGTTTAGCTGCGCTTGCTTCTGGTGATGAAAAATTAATATCAACTTTTTCTAAAACATTAGAAACACTTGCCAGTAAACAACATGAAATGGGAACTATTCCATCAAATGTGTTAATTGATGAAAACAATATTGAGGTTAGTTACGGTGGTTTAGCAGGTAGAGTAGATGCGGTTACTTGGTTTATAATTGGTGTATGCCAATATGCAATATATAAAAACGATATTGCATTTTTTAATAAGTATAAAGCTCAAATTGATAAAGCAATTTACCTTTTAAATGCATGGGAATTTAACAATAATCATTTAATTTATGTTCCGTTATCTGGTAATTGGGCTGATGAATACATTACAGATGGCTATGTATTATACGATCAATTATTACGCGTTTGGGCATTAAAAAGTTATAATTTTTTTGAAAACAATTCGCAAATTAGTTCAAAAATTGAATGTATTACAAAACAAGTTGAGGTTAATTTTTTTCCAAATAATTCGGCAAATGTTGTACACAAAAAAGCGTATGACGAGTTAAAATTTGATAAATATTTGCCTTGCTCATTTTCGCCTTCGGGTTATAAAAATCAATATGATGCTTTTGCAAATGCACTGGTTTTAATTTTAAATATAGGTACGGCAAAAGCACATAAAAATATTGTTGAATATACGAATACTTTAATTGAAAGTACAAAACTAAAATTAGCCCCTGCGTTTTGGCCTCCCATTTTCGAAGATAACGAATATTGGAGTTTGTTGAAAGACAATTGCAAATTTGAGTTTAGAAATTATGCTTACGAATTTCATAATGCAGGTAGTTGGCCAATGGTAAACGGTTTTTTAGTGTTGGGGTATTTGCAAAACAATGAAGTAGAAAAAGCGTCAGCACTTTTAAATTCAATTGAAAAAGCAAATGAAATTGCAAATTATGGTTTCTTTGAAAATTTTAACACCGAAACATTAAAACCCAATGGAGTGTCTGAGTGCGCTTGGAGTGCAGCAGCAAATGTTTTAGCTTATAAAAGCATTAATTCTAATTTTAAATTATTTACTTAAGTGAAAGAAATTGATATACTGTGTGTAGGTGAAGTACTAATTGATTTTATAGGACTTCAAACAAATAAAAGCATATTGCACACTACTGAATATTCTCGATTTTTGGGTGGTTCGCCAACAAATGTTGCAATTAACGCTTCTAAAATAGGGCTAAAATCACATTTGGTAGCTACTTGTGGTAACGACGGATTAGGAGAATTTATTATTGACGAATTAAAAGCTTTAAAGCTTGAAACATCTAATGTTAAAATAGTAGACGATAAAGCTACATCTATAATTTTAGTTTCGAAATCTACTGAAACTCCCGATTTTATTTCTTACCGAACTACAGATTATAATATAACTAAAGAGCAGTTGCCTATTGAATTAATTAATAAGGCTAAAATATTTCACACTACTTGTTTTGCCTTAAGTAAAAAACCAGCACAAAAAACAATATTAAATAGAGCGAAAAAAGCATATAAACTGGGCCTGCAACTTAGTATTGATATAAATTTTTCGGAAAAAATATGGAATGATAGAGAAAAAGCTAAAAACATTTTAAAAAAATACTTAAAATACAAACCACTTGTTAAATTAAGTAACGACGATTGTTTTAGGTTGTTTAATGAGGTTAAAAATGATGATTTTATTTTCGACTACTTTCACAAACAAGGTGCAAAAATTATCTGTTTAACGAAAGGTAATGCAGGTGTTGTAGTTTCAGATATTAGTAAAGGTATTATATCGCAAGAAGCTGTAAAAATTAAAAAAGTTGTTGATACAACTGGTGCAGGTGACGCTTTTTGGACTGGATTCTTATATGCTCAACTAAAAAGTAAAACATTAAAAGAGAGTATTAAAATTGCTCAAGAGCTAGCATCGTATAAAATTCAAAATATTGGTGCTATTCCAAATGATTTTGAGTTTGAAAAATAAACCGCTTTAATTAACAATTTAAATTAAGTTCAAAAGCCTTACTTCGTTATGAAGTAAGGCTTTTGAACTTATTATTTATAACACTTTATTCCTATTTCAAATATTCAATAGCTTTTTCTAAAGCCTCAGTGATTCCCTCAACATTTTTACCACCTGCGGTAGCAAAAAACGGCTGGCCTCCACCGCCACCCTGAATGTATTTTCCTAATTCTCTAACCACTTTACCTGCATTTAGGTCTTTTGCAGCAACTAGTTCTTTAGAAATATAACAAGTCAACATTGGTTTGTTGTCTGTTGCTGTAGCTAAAAGCAAAAATACATTATCTTTTCCTTCGCCTAAAGCGTAGGCTAAATCTTTTGCCCCATTTGCATCTAAATCTACTTGAAGTGCTAAAAACTGTACCCCATTAACTTCTTTAAATTGAGAAGTCAATTCGCCTTTTAAATTTTTTGCTTTATCTCTTAAAAGCTGCTCTATTTGCTTTTTTAAGGTGCTGTTTTCTTCTTGAAGCTGAGTAACCGTTTTAGTAATATCTTGCGGATTTTTAAACAATTGTTTTAAACCTAAAAGCGTGTTGGTTTGCTCCATTAAATACTGCTTTGCTGCTGCTCCAGAAATTGCTTCTATACGACGAATACCTGCTGCTACAGCACTTTCGCTTGTAACAATAAAATGCCAGATTTGTTGTGTGTTTTGCACGTGAATACCGCCACAAAGCTCGTAGCTAGCCCCAAACTTTATGCCTCTAACGGTATCGCCATATTTTTCTCCAAACAATGCTAAAACGCCCTCGTCAATAGCTTGTTGAAATGGTATGTTTCTTTTTTCTTCTAATGGTAATTGTTCTTGTATTCGGGCATTTACAAAGTCTTCAACCGCTTTTAATTCGTCTGATGTAACTTTACTAAAATGCGAAAAGTCAAAACGTAAATAATCTGCATTTAC
>CBFIIG010000044.1:0-13230 GCA_965662615.1 Flavobacterium sp. | reverse complement strand
AGAAGGTAAAGATGCTTTTGACCTTTTAGACGAAGTGGAACAAAAGCTAAAACTTACTGTTACTCCTATGAGTTTCGCTATTGGACTGGGATACGATTTTAAAGGGATTTACAATATTTGGGAACAAAATGTAAACTTATTTTCTGGAGATAGCAGAAAAAACATAGAAGACGTTATTAACCTTACTGATGTTAATAGTCCTGAATTAGACCAATTAATTGGAGAAAAACCAGCGAACGATTTAAGAGAAAATTTAGAATTAGCAACAGAAGTTTATCCAGAATTTAATAGAGAACAATATTTAGCAGGTGAATTACAACCTGTGTTTTTTGGATCGGCTTTAAATAATTTTGGTGTGCGCGAATTATTAGACTGCTTTATAGAAGTTGCTCCAGCTCCCCGACCAAAAGAATCGGACACACGTTTGGTTGAACCTAGTGAAGAAAAACTGAGTGGTTTTGTATTTAAAATACACGCCAATATGGACCCTAAACACCGCGACCGTTTGGCTTTTATAAAAATAGTTTCGGGTACTTTTGAGCGTAACAAACCGTATTTACACGTTCGCCATGGTAAAAACTTAAAATTCTCAAGTCCAAATGCCTTTTTTGCAGAGAAAAAAGAAATAGTTGACATCTCTTACCCAGGAGATATTGTTGGTTTACACGACACAGGTAACTTTAAAATTGGAGATACTTTAACCGAAGGTGAACAAATGAATTTTAAAGGAATTCCAAGTTTTTCGCCAGAACATTTTAGATATATTAACAATGCAGACCCATTAAAGTCCAAACAATTAGAAAAAGGTGTTTTACAATTAATGGACGAAGGTGTTGCACAGCTTTTCACGCTAAATTATAACGGTAGAAAAGTAATTGGAACAGTTGGTGCTTTGCAATACGAAGTAATACAATACCGATTAGAACACGAATACGGTGCAAAATGTAGTTACGAAAACTTCCCAGCACACAAAGCCTGTTGGGTTTTACCAGACGATGCCAAAAATGCTGAGTTTTCCGAATTTAAACGTGTAAAACAAAAATACCTTGGATTAGACAAATATGGAAAAATGGTGTTTTTAGCCGATAGTGATTTTTCTATTCAAATGACACAATCTAAATACCCAAGTGTAAAATTATACTTTACATCTGACTATAGAAAAACAGAATAAAAATTTTATTTTAAATCAAAAATCCCACTCACAGAGCGGGATTTTTTTATTATTATTGTTTCGGTTTTTTATAAAATTTCTTTCGCATTATAACAGTCATTATACCGCCAAATAAAAGCCAATTCATAAAAAATTTATCAATTCTAAAAGTAGAAGTACCTAACCAATAAAAAAGTGCCATTATAACACTAAATACAAATCCACTCACTAAAAAGTAAATGAGTAATGCTTTTTTATTGTAATTACTTTGCAATACTTCTACGTTCTCTAGCTAATAATGTATTTTTTAAAAGCATTGCAATAGTCATTGGTCCTACTCCACCAGGAACCGGTGTAATATAAGAAGCTTTTTTAGACACATTTTCAAAATCTACATCACCTGTAATTACATACCCTTTTTCTGCAGTATCGTCTGCAACTCTTGTAATACCTACGTCTATAATTACAACGTCATCTTTCACCATTTCGGCTTTTAAGAAATTAGGCACACCTAAAGCCGTAATAATAATATCTGCTTGAGACGTAATTTGAGTAATGTTTTTAGTATGGCTGTGGGTTAAGGTTACAGTTGAATTACCCGGAAAACCATTTCTCCCCATTAAAATACTCATCGGACGTCCAACAATATGACTTCTACCAATTACCACCGTATGTTTTCCTTTAGTAGAAACATCATAACGCTCTAAAAGCTCTATGATTCCAAACGGAGTTGCAGGTATAAAAGTAGTCATATCCAATGCCATTTTTCCGAAATTCTCTGGATGAAAACCATCTACATCTTTGCTTGGATCAACTGCCATTAATACTTTTTGAGTATCAATTTGCTCTGGCAAAGGCAATTGCACAATAAAACCGTCGATATCATCATTTTGGTTTAATTCTTCAATTTTTTTAAGTAATTCAAGTTCAGACGTAGTACTTGGCAAACGCACCATTGTAGATTCAAAACCTACACGCTCACAAGCTTTAACCTTACTACCAACATAAGTTAAACTAGCACCGTCGTTTCCAACAATAATTGCGGCTAAATGTGGTACTTTTTCTCCTTTTTCTTTCATTTTAGAAACCGTAGCTTCTATTTCGTTCTTAATATCGTTTGAAACTTTTTTACCGTCTAGTATTTGCATTATTTTTTATTTGAGGTTGTGTAGTTATTTTATATATGTAATCAATTAGCGCATACCGCCGCCCATTCCTTGCATCATGCGCATCATGTTTTTACCGCCACCGCCTTGCATCATCTTCATCATTTTGCTCATTTGCTCAAATTGCTTCATCAATTGGTTTACTTGCTCAACAGAAGTACCAGAACCTTTTGCAATTCTACCTTTACGTTTTACATTCATCACCGATGGTTTTGTACGCTCTAGCGGCGTCATAGATTGTATAATAGCTTCTATATGTTTAAAAGCATCGTCTTCTATTTCAACATCTTTTAAGGCTTTACCCGCACCTGGTATCATTCCAACCAAGTCCTTCATATTACCCATTTTTTTTATTTGTTGTATTTGCGACAAGAAATCATCAAAACCAAATTCGTTTTTAGCAATTTTCTTTTGCAGTTTACGTGCTTCTTCTTCGTCGTATTGTTCTTGCGCTCTTTCTACCAAAGAAACCACGTCACCCATACCTAAAATTCGGTCTGCCATACGGTTGGGATAGAAAACATCTATCGCTTCCATTTTTTCACCTGTACCAATAAACTTAATAGGTTTATCAACAACCGATTTTATAGAAATAGCAGCTCCACCACGCGTATCACCGTCTAATTTAGTTAGTATAACTCCGTCAAAATTTAAGCGCTCATTAAAAGCTTTAGCAGTGTTAACCGCATCTTGACCTGTCATTGCGTCAACTACAAACAACGTTTCTTGTGGCTGAATAGCTTTGTGCACTTCGGCAATTTCTGCCATCATTTGCTCATCTACAGCTAAACGACCAGCGGTATCTACAATAACTACATTAAATCCGTTTGCTTTGGCGTGCTTAATTGCATTTTGAGCAATTTCAACAGGGTTCTTATTTTCTGGCTCAGAATACACCTCAACACCTATTTGATCACCAACTACGTGCAATTGATTAATTGCTGCAGGACGATATATATCACAAGCAACCAATAATGGTTTCTTCGTTTTTTTAGTTTTTAAATAGTTGGCTAATTTACCCGAAAAAGTAGTTTTACCAGAACCTTGTAAACCCGACATTAAAATTACAGAAGGATTACCCGAAAGGTTTACACCTTCGGCATCGCCACCCATTAATTCGGTTAATTCGTCTTTTACAATTTTTACTAAAAGTTGGCCTGGTTGTAATGTTGTTAATACATTTTCTCCAATGGCTTTTTCTTTTACACGTGTTGTAAAATCTTTGGCTATTTTAAAGTTAACATCGGCATCTAAAAGTGCTCTTCGTACCTCTTTTAAAGTGTCAGCAACATTTACATCGGTAATTTTACCGTGCCCTTTTAAAATATGAAACGCTTTATCTAACTTATCGGTTAAATTATCAAACATAATATGAGGTGTAAAAATTTAATAAGCTACAAAGATACGATAAACTTATAAAGTTGAAAATGCTTTTTGATATAAAATTAAAGGTTGAAATTTAACATAAATAAAGTAACTTTTGATACGTATTTATTAATTGAAATAAGATAACTTTGTACTTTAAAACATAAAAAATGCGCTCGCTATTTGTACTTTTGGTTGCGTTGTATTTATTCAAGCCACTGTTTCCTGTGATTGAATACGTTATGCATTATGAGTATATTAAAACCAACCTGTGTGTTAATACAGAAAAACCAAAATTACAATGTAATGGTAAATGTCACCTTTCTAAACAATTGGTTGCTGCTTTAGATTTAGATGATACTGAAAACCCATTCAAAAAAAATCAAACGAAAGAAGTAGATGTTTTTATTGAAAAACAAACACCTAAACTTCCGTTGCTTTATTTTACTTCAGAAAATAAAAACACCTTTTTTTATAAAAATAATTTCTTTTTAAATAAGGAACAAAACACCTTATTTAAACCTCCAATTTGTTTAATATAAATATTTAATTCTAACTAATTAAAAATATTAGTTACAAAAAAAATGTTTCCACATGCGTGGGAACAAAGTCTATTTATATTAAAAACAAAAACATGAAAAACGCAATAAAACTTCTTGCATTCACATTATTTATACTTACTTTTTATTCTTGCTCTAACGACGAAACATCTACCGATTTATCTGGAAACGGAAATTTAGTTTTAAAATTTGACAATATTTATAACGAAAACGACTTTGCATTTAATACACCTTACACAAACTCAAACGGCGAAGTTATAAAAGCCAATAAATTAAAATACATTGTTAGTAATATTAGACTTACTAAAGAAGACGGAAGCCTATTTATTATTCCTAAAAGCGAAAGTTTGTTTATTGTAAACGAAGCAAACAGCGAAAGCACTTTTATTAACTTACAAAATATTCCTGCTGCAAACTATACGGGAGTTACATTTGGTATAGGTGTGGATCAAGCACAATTTAGCACAGGCGCAGATGGTCAAGGGAATTTTTTAGCACTTGCACAAACCGAGAATATGTTATGGTCTTGGGCTGCAGGTTATAAGTTTTTAGTTTTTGAAGGCGTTTTTACAACGGCAACAAATTCAACAGAAAGTCCATTTAGAATTCACACAGGGCAAACTAGCGTAAGTTATAATTATACCGAAAAGCAACTTGATTTAACTACTAAAGCCTTAGTTAGACAAACCATTACTCCGCAAATACACATAATGGCAGACTTTAAATATATTTTAGACGGTGCAAACAAAAACGATCTTGCAAATGCAAACGGTGGCGATATAATGGGTGGAGCTAAACTAACAGACATTAGCAATAACATACCCGATATGTTTAGTGTGCATCACGTACACAACGACTAATTCATTTTTAAAACTTAAAAACTCCGTTTTTAAATAAAGCGGAGTTTTAATTGTAATTCTATTTTAAAATGAAAAACACATTTTTAGCTTTTACTTTATTTTTAATGTTCAGCTGTTCTAACACAGACGATGCCAGTTATACAAATATACCTGTTACCATTGATCAGCCTGATTATTTTCCAAATAAAACAATTGACAATAGCAGCAATCCTTTAACAGAAAAAGGCGTTGAGCTAGGTAAAAAACTTTTTTACGATGGACGCTTATCCTCAGATGGTATTGTGTCTTGTGGTTTTTGCCATATACAAGAAGATGCTTTTACACACCACGGTCACACATTTAGTCATGGGGTAAACGAAGGTGTTGGAACCAGAAACACACCGCCGCTACAAAATTTGGCGTTTATGTCAACTTTCATGTGGGATGGAGTAACACCTCATTTAGAAATGCAACCTATTATCCCGCTAACTAGCGAAATAGAAATGAATGCTAACCTAAACCAAGTAGTTGCTATGATGAGTGCAGATGCTGAATACATACTACTTTATAAACAAGCATTTGAAGACGGTAAAATAAACACCGAAAACATGCTTAAAGCCATGTCTCAATTTATGATTACAATGGTGTCTAATAACTCCAAATACGACAAAATACAACGTGGCGATATAGGAATAAACTACACTACAGCAGAAGCAGCAGGCGCTCAAATTTTTGAACAAAAATGTGCCAGTTGCCATAGTGGTGCTTTGCAAAGTAATGAAAGCTTTATAAACAATGGCTTACCCGTAAACCCACAAATTAAAGACAAAGGGCGCTTTGTTGTTACAAATAACCCGTTAGACATGTACAAGTTTAGAGTGCCTAGTTTAAGAAACATTGAAAAAACAGCTCCATACATGCACGACGGACGCTTTTTAACGCTAAATGCAGTTTTAAATCATTACGCGAGTGGTGTACAAAACAGCGCAAATTTAGACCCGCTTTTAAACCAAAACAATTCTTTAGGCATTCCATTAAATGAAAGCGAGAAAAGTCAATTAATTGCTTTTCTTAAAACCTTAACCGATAACGATTTTTTAACCAATCCTCGTTTTTCTGAATTTTAAAAACACATGAAAACATTTTATATTTTAATACTTAATTTATTTCTATTACAATCATTTGCTACCGAGAAAGACAGTTTGGTTTTTTTAGAACTAACTCCTTTTAAAACCAATAAATCAATATTATTTTTAGACGATTGCGATGCTTGTGGTTGTGCCGCTAGCGGTGGAGCAATGGGCTTTTCTTCTATGCTAAATAAGCAATTTATTGGCGTACGCTATTTTTCGCAACACTATAAAACCAACGATGGACTTTACGCAAACTCAGCTTGGCAAAATGAAAACTACAACACCACGCAAATTTGGAGCAAAATTGCAATTTCTAATAAAATAGAAATTAGCACGCTTATTCCATATCAATCGCATAACAGAACTACAACTACTGATATAGAAACCATTTCTGGATTGGGAGACATTACAATTATGGGTATGTATTCCGTATTAAATAAAAAAAACGAAAACGAAACAAAAAACCATATTGTAAAAGTAGGTACGGGTTTAAAACTTCCCACAGGCTCGTTTAATGAGAGTAATAATGGAAGTATTAATCCCAGTTTTCAATTGGGTACAGGAAGTTGGGATTATTTGTTTTTAGCGGAATATACTTTTACAAAAAACAATTGGGGAATTAACAACATGATTAATTACAACCTAAAAACAGCCAATAAAAAAGAATATAAATTTGGAAATCAATTGAACTATAACATAACAGGATATCGTATTTTAAAAAAAAATGACTACTCTTTTTTACCGCAATTAGGTGTTATGGGAGAAGTTTACGATACTAATGAACAATACAAGCAAACAATTCAAAACACGGCAGGATCTATTTTACTTGCTAAAGCAGGAGTTGAAATAGGACTAAAAGCATGGTCGTTAGGTTTACACGCTATGCAACCTTTGCAACAAAATTTACTAAACGGAAATGTAGAAAATAAGTTTAGATGGTCTTTAAACCTTAATTACGCTTTATAATGCGTTTTAATATTTATTTTTACCTTTGAGATAAATAAGTTTAAAAACTACAAACATGATTTCCAACACACCACAACCGCCTTATTATGCAGTAATTTTTACTTCGGTAAAAACAGAAATAGATAACGAAGAATATGCTAAAATGGCAAGCCAAATGGAAACTCTTGCCATCAAACAAGATGGTTTTTTGGGAGTAGAAAGTGCCAGAAACAGCGTTGGTATTACGGTTTCTTATTGGAAAAATTTGGAGAGTATAAAAAAATGGAAACAAAACACCGACCATCTTTTTGCGCAAGAAAAAGGCAAAAAAGAATGGTACAAAGCCTATACTACTCGTATAGCAAAAGTAGAACACCAATATAGTTTTGAGAAACTATAAAGCATAAAAAAAGAGGAAAATAATTTCCTCTTTTTTTATTTAATATTTCGAAAAATTAATCTTCTTTTCTAGCTTTATCTTTTCTTGTTTTTGCTTTTTTTGATGAACAACAAGCTTTAGCTTCAGAGCTGCATGATTTTTTTTCCTTAGAAGAACAGCTTTTCTCTGTTTTTGCTTTTTCTTTTTTAGCTACTTTTTCTTGAGCATTCATATCTGCAGAAAATAAAAGTGCTGCAACCGCTACTAATCCTATTACTTTTTTCATAATTATATTTTTATACGTTTATTATAGAACTCAAATATACTAAAATTAGTATAATAGCATTAAACTTTAACATTTATTTTAACCAAACTACATACGTTCTGGCATTTGCACGCCTAAAAGCGAAAATGCATCTTCTAAAATAAAGCCTACTTTTTGCGCCAACTGTACTCTAAATTGCTTTTTAACTAAATCTTCTTCGCCTAAAATAGATACATTTTGGTAAAACGAGTTAAACTCCTTTACCAAGTCGTAAGAATAGTTTGCAATAATGGCAGGGCTAAACTGTTGTGCCGCTAATTGAACCGTTGCCGGGAACTGCATGATGTTTTTTAACAACTCTTTTTCTTTTTCGTGCAAATCGAAAGTAATATTTGGCAACGCCTCGTTAAAATTAAAATTGGCTTTACGCAAAATAGATTGAATACGTGCAAACGTATATTGAATAAAAGGACCTGTATTTCCGTTAAAATCTACCGATTCTTCTGGATTAAACATCATTTGCTTTTTAGGATCTACTTTTAACATGTAGTATTTAAGTGCTCCTAAACCAATTTTATGGTATAAAACCGCTTTTTCTTCGGCAGAATAATCGTCTAATTTTCCTAAATCTTCAGCAATTTTACCCGCTGTAGCAGTCATTTCTTGCATTAAATCATCTGCATCTACAACCGTTCCTTCACGAGATTTCATTTTTCCAGAAGGCAACTCAACCATTCCATAACTTAAATGATATAGGTTTGAAGCCCAAGAAAAACCTAGCTTCTTTAAAATTAAAAACAATACTTTAAAATGGTAATCTTGCTCGTTACCTACGGTATAAACCATTCCCGAAACGGCTGGATTATCTTCTACACGTTGTATAGCTGTTCCTATATCTTGAGTCATATAAACCGCTGTACCGTCTGAGCGTAAAACTAGTTTTTCGTCCAAGCCTTCATCGGTTAGATCAATCCAAACAGAGCCGTCTTCTTTTTTATAAAAAACACCTTTTGCTAAACCGTCATCAACTACTTTTTTACCTAATAAATACGTATTACTTTCATAATAATATGAGTCGAAATCTACTCCTAAATTAGCATAGGTTTTTGCAAAACCATCATACACCCATTGGTTCATTTTTTTCCAAAGAGCAACAACCTCTTCGTCTCCTGCTTCCCATTTTAGCAACATTTGTTGTGCTGCAAGTATAGAAGGAGCTTGTTTTTTAGCTTCGTCTTCGGTTTTACCCGCGTTCATTAACGTTTTAATTTCTTCTTTGTATTTTTTATCAAAAGCCACATAGTATTTACCAACTAAATGATCGCCTTTTAAACCCGAAGTTTCTGGTGTTTCGCCATTGCCTTGTTCTTGCCAAGCCAACATACTTTTACAAATATGAATTCCTCTGTCGTTTACAATTTGAGTTTTAACTACGTTATTTCCTGCTGCTTTTAAAATTTCGGCAACAGCGTAACCTAATAAGTTATTACGAATATGCCCCAAATGCAAAGGTTTGTTTGTGTTTGGTGAAGAATATTCTACCATAACGGTTGGTGCATCTTGGGTTGCTGACACAAAACCATATTTGTTGGTAGTATGAATGTCTTTAAAGGCATTTAAATAATAGTCTTGATTAACAACTAAATTTAAAAACCCCGAAACCACATTGTATTTTTCTATAAAAGGCACTTCGCTAACTAAAAAATCACCAATTTGAGAGCCCAACTGAATTGGGTTTCCTTTTACCAATTTAAGTAAAGGAAAAACCACAAACGTAATATCGCCTTCAAACTCCTTTCTGGTTGCTTGAAACTCTACGTTTGGCAACTCTACTTTAAAAAGTGACGTAATGGCTTCTTTAATTTTTGGACTTAAAACGGTTTGTAAACTCATGTGCTTATTTTTAAAAGTGCAAAGATACATTTTATTATAGAAAATGTAAGTTGGTTTTTAGGCATAAAAAAAGCCATTATAAAATGGCTTTTCAAATTTATTGGCATGTTGCGTCGAGATGTTTTTTAATTGTTCCACCGCTGCAATTTGGTATGCTATTAAAATCATAATACAAAACTTCGCTTGTTACAGGGTCAACATAACGAATTTCTGTTTTTGTAAGCACACCATCGGCATCATCGTCATAATCTAAAAAATCGGGTGTTCCATCACCATCAGTATCATCATCAAAACAATCACCATTTGCATTTAAATCTTCGAAATTACTTAATACTCTGTCTCTGTCGTGATCTCTTTGTTTGTTTCCAAATAATTTAATTTGAAAAGCAATTGGAGCATATGAACCAATTTTTGTAGAACTAGAGGTGCTAAAATAAGCCAATCCAGAAGGAACAAAAACAACTATATTACCATAGTTGATATAAGAAACAGTACCTGTTGCTGGATCTTGAACTAACGATTCTGCTGTTTTTATTTGACTTAAAGCCTGACGAAAGCCAGAAATAGCCGAAATATTTGCATCTGGAAAAGAGAACCACAGACCATTTGGATTAGAATCGAAAGTTTCGTTTTTCATATTCCAACCTTTGTAAGCTGTAAAAGTAGAATCCACAGCTGTTGGCGTAACTCCGCCACCTTCACTTAATACTATATAATATAATTTATAATCAACATCATCATCAATTCTACCAGTTGTTGAAAAATTAAGTCTAGAATCGTTTTGTACGGTAATCGATTGTAATGGATAATCTGTTTGGTCCCAAATAGAAACATTTGAGGAACCAGGAAGAATAGAATCTACCAAAACATCAAAATTGCTATCAACCGTTATGTAATTATTTTGCAAGTAAGCTTCTATTTCTAAAATATCTTCATTATAAACTTCTTGTCTATCTCTAAGTTCAAATGGGGTAACTGGATCGTCTTTTTTACAAGAGACTAAAATGCTAATCCCCAATAAAACTAAAACTAAATTATAAGTTTTCTTCATTTTTATGCTAATTTTGGGTGCAAGATACAATTTTCCTTTATTTTTGTACTAACATTAACACTCCTTTAAACAATAAATATGCGAGTTGATAAATACCTTTGGTGTGTACGCTATTACAAAACCCGAAACTTGGCTACAGAAACCATAAAAAAAGGGCATGTTACCGTTAACGGTCAAGTAGCTAAACCGTCTAGAGAAGTTTTTCCTTCTGACAAAGTTACTTTTAGAAAAGAACAAGTGAATTATAAAATTACCGTTTTAGATATTCCAAGCAACCGAGTTGGTGCTAAATTGGTAGATATATACCGAAAAGACGAAACGCCAAAAGAAGCTTTTGAACATTTGGAACTTTTAAAATTAGCAAAAGATCATTACCGCTCTAAAGGATTGGGAAGACCTACAAAAAAAGACCGAAGAGAATTAGACGATTACGGACAAGAAAACGAAGAGAATGGAACTGAATAGCGACTATTGGGAAGAACGTTATACCAAACAAGAAACGGGCTGGGATATTGGCACTGCCTCTACTCCGCTAAAAGAATACATAAATCAAATTACAAATAAAGAGCTTAAAATACTAATTCCTGGTGCCGGAAACGGACATGAAGTAGCGTATTTAATAGAACAAGGTTTTAAAAACATAACCGTTGTAGATATTGCACCTAGCCCAATAATTAAGCTTAAGAATCAGTTTCCTGCTTTTGCGGAACACTTTATTGTTCAAGATTTTTTTGAACACAACCAAACCTATGACCTTATTATAGAACAAACTTTTTTTTGTGCTTTAGACCCTGATTTAAGAAAGAACTATGTTACGCAAATGCATCAATTATTAAATGCAAATGGTAAAATTGCGGGATTACTTTTTAATTTTCCATTAACCGAAGTTGGCCCACCTTTTGGCGGTAACAAAACAGAATATGAATTTTTATTTACCCCAACTTTTAATATTAAAACATTAGAAAATAGTTATAATTCTATTTTACCTAGAAAAGATAAAGAACTGTTTTTTATCTTTGAAAAAAAATAAGGCACTTATTCATGGAAAACATTATTCTTACACATACCGAAATTCAGCATAAAACAAAGCGAATTGCTTATCAAATATACGAAACTTTTATAGATGAAGAAGAAGTGGTTTTGGCAGGAATAGCCAATAGTGGTTATATTTTTGCAGAACATATTGCAGCCGCTTTAAACGAAATTGTTGACTTAAAAGTAACACTTTGTAAAGTAGAAGTAAATAAAGAACAACCCCAAGACGAAATAATTACTTCTTTAACTTCAGAAAGCTATAAAAACAAAGGATTGGTATTAATAGACGATGTTTTAAATTCTGGGACTACCTTAATTTATGCTGTAAAACACTTTTTAGATGTACCGTTAAGTAAATTTAAAACCGCTGTTTTAGTAGATAGAAATCATAAAAAATACCCTGTAAAGGCAGATTTTAAAGGGATTTCACTTTCTACCTCATTATTAGAGCACATACAGGTGGTTTTTGAAGAAGGGAACAGTTACGCGTATTTAAAGTAAAACTTGCTTTATTTCATTCGTAATTTCAACAACAGATTTATTATCTACGTTAATTGTTTTTTTTGCCTGATGGTAAAAATAACTTCTATCGAACAAAGACTTGGCAATCTGGTCTTTTAATTCATCTAAAGTAGCCTCATTAGAAAGCAATGGACGTGCATCTCTATCTAGCATTAATCGGTCGCTTAAAACAGCTATGCTTGCCTTTAAATAAAATGAAAACACTAAAGGTTGTTGCAAAACCAAATGGTTATTGGCATAACAGGGAGTTCCGCCTCCAAATGCTAAAACATAATTGGAATTATTAGCAATAAAATTATTCAGTGTTGTATGTTCTATTTTCCTAAAGTAAATCTCTCCTTTGGTTTTAAATATATTTTTTACAGACATATTTTCGTCTTGCTCGATTAATTGGTCTAAATCGTAAAACGGAACATTAAGTTCTTTTGCTAAAAAAGCACCTATGGTAGTCTTACCTACCCCCATATAGCCTGTTAAAATTATATTTTTTTGCATAATAAATACTTATAAATAAAGGAGTTAGTCGCCTTGCCTTGAAAAAAAGTCAAATTTACGATAATTTTCTATGGTAAAGTAATTTAAAGATACTATATTTGCACCCGCAATCACGAAGAAAAATGACTTGGTAGCTCAGCTGGTAGAGCACATCACTTTTAATGATGGGGTCCTGGGTTCGAACCCCAGCCAGGTCACTAATTTAAGAATTATTTTTTTGTGAAAGCACCGACTTGGTAGCTCAGCTGGTAGAGCACATCACTTTTAATGATGGGGTCCTGGGTTCGAACCCCAGCCAGGTCACAAAAAGTTAAGCGTAAAGCTTAACTTTTTTTTGTTTATAGCAAGTCCACGTGGAGGAATTGGTAGACTCGCCATCTTGAGGGGGTGGTGCCGCAAGGCGTATGGGTTCGACTCCCATCGTGGACACTT